>JAICPS010000504.1 GCA_025929715.1 Anaerolineae bacterium
CGCGTGAACTTTGTTTCGTTGCGTTTTTCTTGCCAGCGAGGATGGTATATGTACTGTTTGCGTCCCTTTGCATCACGGCCGGTCACCTGAATGTGGCCGTTCTTGTGGGGACAAATCCAGACGTCGGTCCACGCCGGCGGAATTGCCAGCGCCTCAATTCGTTTGCGCAGTCGCTCGTCGGTGATGTGCTCCCCTTGAAGATCGAGATAAGTAAAGCCCCGCCCCCATCGCTTGCGCCGCCAACCCGGCTGATCGGTATCCACGTAACGCAAATCCGCCGCCTTCGCGGCTAACTGCGGATCGTCGTTAACAGCAACTGCCGGGCTTTCGATTTTGTCCATGCATCGCAGTGTACTGAACGGCGATGCATACTGCATGTATCGGGTCATAGAGCCCAGACATAATTCAGATACAATGGATTCCATGCCCCGTGCAACGGTCGTACATTCCCGGCGTTGGCTTGAGCATTTGCTTCCGCTTCTCTTCTATTCACTACTCACCGTCATTACCGCCTGGCCGGTCGTGACCCAACTTGATACCGTGATCATTGGAAGCGATCAGGACGCCCTTATCAATCCCTGGGCAGATATGTGGACGTTGCAAGCGCTGCGCGATCCTCAGCGCACGCTCTGGCACACCGACTACTTATTCCTTCCCCACGGCGCAGACCTCCACTACCACAGCTTCAGCCATTTAACGACCGCGGTATCACTGGCGCTGCGCCCCATCTTCGGAAATCTTCCCGCCTATAACCTCACGATCCTGCTACACCTCATCCTCGCCGCCCTGGCAATGTTCCACTTTGCTCGTTATCTGACAGGTTCTACGCTTGCCGGTATCCTGTCGGGCCTCGTCTTCGCCTTCAATTCGCACAACATCTGGCAGACCTCTCACCCTGTTCTCGTTAGTATCTGGCCCCTCCCCTGGGCTGCACTGTTCCTCCTACAGGCGTTCGAGCACTCGGGCCACAGGCGTGCACTCATCGCCGCCGTTTTTGTCTTTTTTGCAGCGCTAAACAGCACGCTGATGCTCATCCTCACATCTCTGTGGCTGGCATTTATTATCTTCTATGCACTAATCACCAGTCGCCTGAAGTGCGCCAACTTATCCGTTTTGGCGCTGTTTGCCGCTGCCACCATTGCGCTTGTGGCGCTGCCTCTGCTGCCTCTTATGGGCGAGGCTTTTCTAAGAAACAATTCCAGCTTTCTGATCGAAGAAGGCATCTCATTGCCCACAGACATGCTTGGGCCGATCCGGCCCTACTGGCTTGGCCTATTAGGACGCAGCCTGCACTTTGGAATCGTTCCCCTTGCGCTGCTCGCGGCGGCCTCGCTCCGGGTGCGCACAACGTGGCCCTGGTTCCTACTTCTGCTTCTCACCTACCTGTTCGCCATAGGTCCTCGGCCGCTCGTTGGCGGAACTGAAGTCAATGTCACTCTCCCCTGGAGTCATCTCATTCCGCCACTATTGCGCCACACCCATCGTCTCAACGTCCTTATTTCCGCCGCTCTGGCCGTTATGGTCGCCTACGGCTGGGTTGTTATCGCTGGGCGCCTGGTCGCGCGCCGCGGGCGACTCTGGTTGCTCGCGCTGCTGTTGGGCGGCCTCATCTTCGCGGAATACACCTACCCCTCATTTCCACACCAGGCGCCCGCTGTATCCGACTTTTACACCGAATTTCTCGATACCGTGCCCGACGACGTCGCCCTAGCCGTCCTGCCGACCGGCCGGCAGGAGGACAAACTTTACATGTACTTTCAGGCCCTGCACGGCCACAAGATGACCGGAGGCGTCGTCTCGCGGCCATCGGCCGGCGTCTTCGATTTCATCCGTAACAACCCGCTTCTGCGCGCCGGCGCCATAAATTGGGAACCCGTTCCCCTCCCGGACGATGTCTCCGCAGCATTTCAGGAGTTAGCCGGCGCGGGCGTCGGCTACCTGGTCCTCGATAAGCCACACTTTGCCCAGAATAGGCTGGATCTGCGGGCATGGCGGGAAACGATAGCGGTTCCGCCGATTTACGAAGATGAACTTGTCGTCGTCTTTGCCACAGAGCTAGATTGAGACGATCGCTCGTGTTGTTTATGGCCCGAATGCAACAGGCAGGAACAGCATACCGCTATCAGTAGACACGGTCGGAGAACCGTAAAGTACGTAGACCGCTCCGGCGTCCTGGAAGAAAGCAGGATTCTCGCTTGCGTCATAGCGGCGCGAGCCAATAATGAGATCTTGCGCGCCGTCGTCGTCTAGATCCCCACTCCCAAGCGAAAAGCCTAACTGCTCATCGTTCTGCACGCCTTCGATTATCCAATCGGCGCTGGCGAGAATCGGGGCAGTGGCAACGAACGACTCGCGTCCGAATACAACATACGTCAGGTTCACCTGAGCGTCGCCAACGATAACGTCGTCGCGACCGTCGCCATCCCAATCAAAGCTGTGCAGCTGCACGAAGCTACTCAAGGAACCAAGCCCGGTGAAACGGGCCGATTCAGCCTCCGAGATGGTCTGAGAACCGGATAGCGCACCGCCACGCACCAACACTACGTCCTCCCCGTCGCCCAACAGCAGGTCGCCGCTGCCGTCGCCGTCAACGTTGCCAGCGCTCAACGGACCGAAGTCGAGACCGGTGATCGTGGCATCGGCTGAAGTGGTTGCCAAGTCTATACTACCAGAGGACAGCGGACCGTAAAAAACGTAGGCCGCACTGCCGCTTCGCGCCAGCAGATCCGCCTGTCCGTCGCCGTCGACGTCTGCCACTGTCACCAATCCTAATTGCGCATCGGACGCCGGGCCGTAAATTGTCAGGCTGGCGGGCATCTGCGCGAGATCCCATTCCGCCGGGAGGCTGCCGCCAAAGAAGACGTTGACCGCGCCTGCCGATTGGCGGTTGCCGGGTCCGGTCGCCTGCGACTCGCCCACCACAAGATCGGCCGCACCGCTGCCGTTCAACTGACCACCGGCCAAAGCGCCCAGGTCGGCGAAACTAAGCGTCGACTCACCGGACTTAAGCCGCCAGGTCGCCTGCATCGTCGGCGAGAGCGTCTTTACGCCGGAAAGGGACGGCCCGCCGGCAAAAGCGTAAACAGTGCCGGTCACCGGCTCGTTGCCATTCATGCCGCCGACGGAACCGATAATCAGGTCGCTGCTGTTATCTCCGCCAACGTGTACGGAGAGCAGGGAATTACCAATGTGCTGCTGATGGAGATACGAACGCACTTCAAGATCTGACGGTTGGTCGTAGAGATCATAGACGCCACTACGCCTACTGCCATCATTATATAGGGCGAAAATACGGCCGCTATCGTTGACGGCACCGTCGACATCACTAAAATTCCGCGCTCCCGCCACCAGGTCGTCGCGCCCGTCACCGTTCACGTCGCCGCCCAGCACACTGCTGCCAATCCAGTCGTTCTGACCCTCGGCGTTTGCGTCTTCCAGGGGACCACCTGGGCCAATCAGGGTAAAATCGGCTGGTTCCTCGGCCAGGTGGCGATAGACCTGCGCGGGTCCCGTAAATTCGTCGGCGCCAATGTCGACC
>JAICPS010000229.1 GCA_025929715.1 Anaerolineae bacterium
AGCCGCGCGTTATTCAGAACTTCCGCCAGCAATTGGACCCGATTGTGCACGTCATGGTTGCCGGCAATCATCAGCGCCGGCTTTCTCAGCCGCCCGATGCGCCTGGCAATAGCAGGCGTGCGCCGCACGGACAATATGGAGGTCAGATCGCCCACGAAAAGCAGCAGATCGTAAGCCGAACTGTTGAAAAACGCATTATCTTTCTCGTTCCACTGCTCGTGGACGTCGCCAATGATGGCTATTTGCGCCGCCAACTCCACTTCCTCCCGCATTCAATGTCGGCGCCTTTTTTATCACATTTTGGAGATTTGAGCGGGATTGTTCTGATTTTGTATGGATTTTCCCGGAAACCGAGCGTCCACAGGTTAGCCAGTTTCCGCAGCCAAAACAGTTTCCGGGAAAATCTCAACAGGCCACATTGTCAAACTAGCTCAGCGCATCACAAATGATACTGTCACCCTGATTTAGCTGAAAATGCGGACCGGCTTCGAAAACCAGTTCGCCGTCGACGGCGACCAACCTGCCAGCGTCGAGCACCACGACGCCTTCGCCAGGCACAGTGATTGCGAAGTGCATACCCGTTTCGACGATAGTTCCGTCGTTGAGATCGATGGTAACGTTGAAAGCGCCGGGATCGCGCAGCGTCAGGCTTGTTTCCAGATTGGTTACCGTGCCATTATGATAGAGTACGTGAACCTTAACGTGACTCGGAGCGCCATCCTGGTCGAAGAAAAGCGTTTCTGTGATCTTCAGCGTGCCGGCTACCCGAACGTCGAACCCGCAAAGCTCCGAGAGCGCGGGGTCTATCTCGTCGATTTCGATCTCAAAGCTGGTCTTTATTGGAGGAGTGGCGAAAACTGGCGTGACGCTCATCAACAATAGGGTGACGAGCGCGAGTACGAAAAGGAGATGCGTTTTCATTTTTCCCTACCCTTTTTGATTCTGGTTAATAAACTCGTTGACGGGAAACGGTTCATCGTTTCAAACGCATACTCACCTCCTTTTGGTTCTAGAATCAGATACGAAACGGCTGCTCCTCGCAATACCGTCATTATAGTCGTGTTGCGCCACCGGATCGTCCGCAGAAGGCGGGTTTGTGGGTAGTTCAGAAAATCACACCTCGTCCCCTGGCGACGGGGATGCCGCCGGATACCAAAACGGCCCCACCCGCGTCCCCAGCCCAATGATCAGATCCTGCCGCCACAGCTCCTCGTGTTCCAGCGCCTGCTCGGCGCGGCCGCGTTTGTCGGCTTTCCACGTCGGCCGCGTGAAGGCGTAATCATAGAGAATGGTTCGCAGTTGCCGCTCATCCAGGCTGTAGCCGGGCCGTTGCGTCCAGTAGCAGTGCAGCACGCCCATCAGGAAGGGCGGCGCCAGGTCGGGCGAGACCACCGGTTTGCCAAAGTCCAGATAGAGCGTAGCAGGCGGGATGTCCGCGCCGTACAGCAGGCGAATAGCTTCGGCCGTCGAGTTTGCCCGAGACTGGCTGAGCCGCGCCAACGCCTGCCGCCATAGAAAGTTGTGCTCCGGAATGATGAAAACCCAAAGGTACTTTTTGCTCTCGCCCTCGGCGTCGCGGCCGTCCCCGGTTTCGCGCTCGATCGCCGCCCCGGCTTCGCGCAGGCGCGGCAGATTTTCGGCAAATGGCAGCCGCACACGCCAGCCACGGCGGCGGTAAGCGGCCAGCGCCTCGGCACCCGCCAGCCCTTGCTCCAGCCAGTCCCATAGATTCTCGCGATAAGCAGGCGTCGCTTCCATGAACTGGCTGGGGTTGATCAACGGCATAATGACGTGGCGCACGCCGTGGGCGAAAATCAGGTCCAGGCAGGCCATCATGCGCTCCCGCGACCATTGCACGTACTCGTCACCCCGCTTGAACTTTCCCGCTATTGCCGCGCCCCGGCGCGTGCCCGATACAGAGTAAATCATCGATGCAGGGGCCACAGACGCCACCGCAGACGCAGGCGCGGCGAGAAACGCTTCCAGAGACAGATTCGGATCTAAAGCCCCGGTATCGGCCCCGGCATCTGCCGCTGCCTCAGCCGCGGAATTAAACGTCATGCAGGTATCATAGCACCTAACGCAAGAGTGGCGCTCAACGCAAAGCCCCAGTCAATACGATACGGCGTGTACTGCTGTTTATTGAGCCAGCCCTGTTCCAAATGATAATCGAAAGGACGGTAATTTTCCACAAGCCAGCGGTGCGCGCGCTCGAGGTTGTGCCAATTGATATTGCCGCTGTCGCGCAGCACGTAAAGCGCCAGCGCGCCGTAAGCCGTGTCGGTCATCACCGAAGCGCCGCACGGTCCCCACCCACCGTCCGCGTGCTGGTAGAGCTGCAGCGCGTTGATTGCCGCGCGCAGTGACCCGCTGTAGTGATCGCCCGATTGCTTCAGGGCAAACACGGCTAACAACGTCGCGTAGACCCAGGAAGTGTGCCATTTGTCGCCGGGCCAGCGCCCGTCAGGAAGCTGCTGCTTGAGCAAGTAGCCTTGCAAGCCGGACGTGTCTTCTTCGAAGAGGTGCATGGCGTGGATCGCCCGCGCCGTCAGCGAATGGGAGGTCTGAAATTCGCCGTGGTAGCCGATGAAATGGCCGTTCGTGCGGAAGCCGTCCAGGCTGGAGAAGCTGCTGGGATAACCGGCCGCGCGCAGCGTGGCGATTGCCGCCGCCGTGTCGTCGCCGTCCGGCGTAAAATAGTCGCTGAATCCCAGGCCGTCGGCCATGATCGTCGCCGCCGATAGATCGCGCAGCTGCGGTTGAACCACGTCATGTAACTGCGGGTGGTCCAACAGCCCCGCCACCAGCAGCGTGTGCAGCACAAAGGCTTGCTCGTAGCGATCGATGGGCCAGGCGGTGGGCATGACGCCGGGAACGTTCACACGCGTGGCGCGGCTGGCCCGCTGCAGATAACGCTCGGCGGCGGCGATTTCGCGCGCCAGGTCGGGGCGCCCGGCTGCCAGGTGCAGCCAGTAGGCCGTCGCCGCCGGGTTATGCCCGACCCCACCTGACTTATCAAGCACGGCCGGATCTGGCGTTGTGCCCCATGCTTCCCAAGAAAATACCGGGGCGGTGCCCGCGGGCGGATTCAACTGCGCAATCTGCTCGCGCTTGCGGTTGCCCAGCGGCAATAAGTTTCTGTACTGCGTGGTGGGGATGTCTAGGCCGGCGGCTGCTGCATCTTCCAACAGGCGTGGCAAAATCAACTCAACGCCCACCGGCAGATCTTCGGCGAGCGGTTGTTGCCAGAGCGCGACCTGCTCGTGCAAAAATGCCAGCCCCCCCTGTATGGCCGCTTCGATGGCGGCTTTAGTACTGGATGCGACCCGATCCCGATAGGTGTGCAGGGCCAGAATTGACGCTATCGTCGGAACGTCACGCGTTTTTGGGGCGGCGGGGTCGCCCCATCCTCCATCCGCGTGCTGCTGTGCCAGCAACCACTCCAACGTCTCCCGGAACTTCTTGCGTTGTGGACTGAACCTTACTGCCTGCGCCGTGTCATAGATCGATGGACTCATAAGCCCCCCGTCCTGGCGCAAATTGGCAATAATCATGCGCAAATGCGACACCATTGTGTCCGGAACACTATTCACTTGTCTTCCTCCATCCATCCCTAAAGTACTGGTACTTAAGTACCAATAGCTACAATGTACCACGTACTTACCCCCACGTAAAGGGTTTACGGGTGGCAATTTCAGGGTAAAATCTTAGGAAATCGTTAATAGCGCATTTTTTCTCGGTTTCTTCATGCGAGTGCCCTTCGTAGTAACGACGCCCGAACTTCGTTCCGATTCAGTCGTTTCTGCGAAAGGGCGGCAGAACCGCCAATGACAAACAGGTCAACCCCAATATTCCAGGCGCCCGTACTACAAAGCCCGCTCCTGCGCGCCCCCACCTTTCCCGACGCGGACGCCACGCGCATTGCGCGCCTGCTCCATATCATCCTCGTTGCCACCGTGGCCGTGAACCTCTTCTACAGCATCAGCCTGCTGTTCACCGTTCCCGATCCCGGTCTCAACCTCATCGTCGACGGCGTTTTATTGGTCGCCCAACTCGCATCGCTCCTGCTGATGCACCGCGGCCGCTTGCGGCTGGCCAGCATCATCCTGGTCTCCGGCATCTGGGTCTACTGCAATTTCGTCATCTTCGTCTTTGGGGGTTCCCAGAGCCCGGCCATCGTCCTCTATTTCCTGGTGATCATTATCGCCGGCCTGTTGCTCGGTGGGCGCGCTGCCGTGACCGTGTCTGCAATCAGCGTCGTCGCCGGCCTGGGCCTGATGTATATAGAGGTCATCGGCCTGCTTCCCCCGTCGCAGATTCCCATCACACCAATGTATAGCTGGGTGGCGCTGATCATGGGCATGGTCATCGCCGCCGTGCTCTTGTATCTGGCCATGCGGAGCCTCAACGACGCCCTCGACCACGCGCGGCGCAACGCCACCGCGCTGGCCGAGAAAAACCGCCAGTTAGAGACCGTGCAGATCACCCTGGAAAAACGCCTTCAAGAGCTGAAACAGGCTGAAATGGCGCTGCGCCTGAGCCAGGAACGGCTACACACGGTAGTCAATAATGCGCCCGTTATCCTGTGGGGCGTGGATGGAAAGGGCACCGTTACATTTCTGGAGGGCAAAACCCTGCAGGAAATCGGGGTCCGGCCCGAGATGTTTGTGGGCCACTCCGTCTTTGACATCCCTGTCGGGCGTGTGCCCGAGCTTACCGGCCACTTCCGGCGCGCCCTTCAGGGGGAAACGTTCTCGAACGTGGAAAAGATGCGTGGGCGCATCTTCGAAATGCGCTACACGCCGCTGCTAGAGAACGGCGACGTTAACGGCGTCATCGGCATCGCCATCGATATCACCGAGCGCAGGCAGGCCGAAGAAGCCCTGTTCCAGGCGCAAAAGCTGGAGAGCCTCGGCGTGCTGGCCGGCGGCATCGCCCACGATTTCAACAACCTGTTGGTGGCCATGCTCGGCCAGACCTCGCTCGCCGAAAGGCTATTGTCCTCCGAACACCCCGCACGCGAGCACATTCGCAAAGCGGTGGACGCCGCGCAGAAAGCAACCACCCTCACCCGCCAGATGCTGGCCTATTCCGGCCGGGGCCAGTTTGAAATCGTGCCCATCAACATGAACACGCTGATCGACGAGAACATCAAGCTCTTCCAGGCCTCTGTGCCTAAGAACGTCACCTTGGAAGCGCATCTGGGTCCTTTCCTGCCCCTCATCGATGGCGATCCGGCGCAGATGCAGCAAGTGATCATGAATCTGATCCTCAATGCTGCCGAAGCCATCGGCCAGGAGCCGGGCACCGTGGACGTGGTTACGCGTGTCGAGGAAGCGGTAGAGAGTATGGACGATAACGGCTGGCAGTCCAGCGGCAGCGTGGCGCCGGGCGCGCGCTACGTCGCCGTCGAAATCCGCGACGACGGAAGCGGCATGAGCGAAGGCACCCTCGCCAGGATTTTCGACCCCTTCTTTTCCACGAAGGCCACCGGCCAGGGCCTGGGCCTGGCCGCCGTGTTGGGCATCGTGCACGGGCACCAGGGCAAGATCATGGTGCGCAGCGAGGTCGGCGCCGGCACAGTGTTCAAACTACTCTTTCGCGCCGGTACCAACCAGACGCCGCCCGCCGAAATCGAAGAGCACAGCGACCCCGTTTCCGGCCACAGCGCCTACGTGGTGCTGGTAATTGACGACGAAGAGCCGGTGCGTGAAGCCGTGTACGACGTGCTGCTGATGGAAGGCCTCCGCGTGCTGACTGCGGCTGACGGGAAGGAAGGCATAGAAATTTTCCGCGAGCACGCAGAGAAGATCGATCTCGTACTGCTCGACCTTTCCATGCCCGGCATGAGCGGCGAAGAGACCCTGAACAAACTGCGCCAGATCAACTCCACCGTGCCTGTAATCCTCTCCTCTGGCTACGACAAACGCGACCTCCGCCACCGCTTCAGCACCAAAGACCTCACCGGCTTCGTGCAAAAACCCTACACCGCCCAACGCCTCAGCGACACCATCTGGCGCTACCTCGCCGCCTTCCGCCGCTAATCCAAATTCAACGCCACCGCCCGCCGAACCATCTCCTTCAACGCCGGCTCGTCAATCGCATCCCCCTCATTAAACCTGATACTCCGCATCTGCTTGGCATCAAGCCCACTATTAAAAAGCCCATGCGGATCCTCAAGCGACGCTCCCTTAAAAAAGTTCATCCCTACGTGCTTCTTAAAGCCACTCGCGCTACACACAAGCCCATTATGTGACCACACCGGCGAGTTCCACTTCCACTCCTCGACGATCTCCGGCTCCGCCTCGTGCACAATCTCGCGAATCCGCGCCAACGTCTCCCCCCGCCAATCATTCAGCTCCGCAATTTCTTTATCAATACGTTCGGATGGATTCATTTTCGTATTCCTCGAAACTTAATTTGCAACTTTTTTGAATGATATTCATAGGCGAAAACGGAAAAAAGTCAAAAAGCTGGCCATGTTGGCCAACATGGCCAGCTTGTCACCTGCACACCCACATCACATGCCGCTACAATAGCCTCCAGGAGGTTCTCATGAGCAACACCGACAAACAGTACGTCTGGATCGATTTCGGCGTTCCCGTCTCGATGCGCGATGGCATCGTACTCTCGGCCGATGTTTATCGCCCGCATGAATCGCGTGACGGCGAGCGATTTCCGGCGATTCTCATGCGTACCCCATACGTCAAAGCGACCGAAAAAAACGTAGAACTCGGCAAATATTTCGCGGACCATGGGTACGCCATGGTCATAATGGACGTGCGCGGACGCGGCGATTCGGAGGGTACTTTTTATCCGTACCATAACGAAGGGCCCGATGGTTACGACGCCATCGAGTGGTGCGCGGCCCAGCCCTGGTGCGATGGCCACGTGGCGACGATGGGCAGCTCCTATCCGGGCATGATCCAGTGGCTGGCGGCGCTAGAGCAGCCGCCGCACCTGGTGGCGATGATCGTGCGCGTCACCCCGTCTGATCCCTTCGTGGAGTGGCCCACCGGCAGCCCCAGCCCTATGAACCTCTGCTGGCTGCACTATACAAGCGGGCGCGTGAACCAGGTGATGGAAGCCGTGGATTGGGACAGGGTCTACTGGCATCTGCCGCTGCTGACCATGGACGAAGCCGCCGGTCGCCGCAACCACATCTGGAGCGACCATTTACAGCACACGCGCCTCGACGACTACTGGGAGCCGTTGTGTTACCAGAACAAATTG
>JAICPS010000493.1 GCA_025929715.1 Anaerolineae bacterium
GATAACGTGCAGCAAAATCACACGTGCCCCAAGGCGGCGCGCCAGGCGCCCACCCACGCGCACGTCTTGCTTCCCCGCTTCGCCCGCGGCGGTGCAGATCATGATGGTGCGCAACTCGCGCGCGGGTTCGCCCGCGAGGCCGCGCACTGCCAGCAACGGCGTGTGGCGCGGCCGGTCTAGCAGGCCGGCCAACAGATCGTCGAAGCGCCTATCACCGCCGCCAACTACCGACAGCTCGTACCAGGTGCGCGCCTCTGCGCGCAAAATAGCCTGCATGACGTCGTCATGAGGGTCGATCTTTAACTCGGTGACAGTCCCCTCCAGCGCCTCGCCCAGTTGCTGCGCCAGATTCAGCGCCAGGCCCGCGCCCCGAGTAGCCGCGGTTTCCATACCGCGTGTCGCTGCTCCAGGATCGTAAACCAAAATCTGCGGCCGTGGCGCCTCCAAAACGCGCCACCCTTGCAGGCTGACCCAGACTTCAGCGGGCAGAGCCTCGTGTTTGCCCGGCAGCAGCGCTTCCAGCACCATCTGCTCCTCGCCAAAGGGAAGCGGCGGCGCCAGTTGGCGCGTGCCCGGCAACAATGGCAGCCGCACGCGCACGCGGCGGGTTGCACCGCCGAAGGTCTGCTCCTCCACCGTACCGCGTCCCAGCGTGACGGCCTCGGGCGCCGGAGATCCGGCGCTAAGCGCCACTTCTTCGGGCCGCACTAACACCTGCATGCGCGCCCCTTCTTCCGCCGCTGCGCGCAGGGGCAGGCGCACCGGCCCCAGGTGCGCCTGGCCGTCCTCCACGCGACCAGCCAGCACAGCGCCTGCGCCCACAAAGGTGGCGACAAAAAAGGTGCGCGGCTGGTAGTACAGCGACTCGGCCGTGCCGACTTCCAGCAGCCGCCCGCGCTCCATGACGCCCACGTGATCGGCCAACTCGAAAGCCTCATCCTGATCGTGCGTCACCATGATCGTCGTCAGATCCAGGCGGCGCTGCAGCTCCTTGACCGTGCGCCGCAGTTGGGCGCGAATTTTCACGTCCAGCGCGCTGAAAGGCTCGTCCAGCAGCAGGACCTGCGGCCGGTAGGCGAGCGCGCGCGCCAGCGCGACCCGCTGCTGCTGTCCGCCAGAGAGTTGGGCAGCGTAGCGCCCGCCCAAGCCGGCCAAATCCACCATGTGCAGCAGCTCTTCGCGCCGCTCGACCCTTTCCTCCGCCGGCACATTGCGGATCTTCAGGCCGAATTCCACGTTTTGGGCAACGGTCATATGCCGAAAAATGGAGTAGTTCTGGAACATAAACCCAACGCGGCGCGCCTGAGGCGGCAGCGCCGTGACGTCGCGGTCCTCGAGCAGCACCCGTCCCGCATCCGGGGAAAGAAGCCCGGCGATGAGGCGCAAAACGGTGCTCTTGCCGCTGCCGCTGGCGCCCAACAGCACAAACAACTTGCCGGCGGCGACTTCCAGCGAAAAGTTATCGACCACAATCTGGCCGCCCAGCTGCTTCGTGAGATTGTCTAAGGCGATCGACATTAACGCCGCACCTCGCCACCCGTATAGCGCAGCAAGAGGAAGAAGATTAAGAAGGAGAGCAATGCCAGCACGGCGGCGACAGCGTTGGCCTGTGCGATGTTGCCGGCCTCGAACTGGGCAAAGATGTAAAGCGGCGCGGTCTGCGTGCGCAGCCGCAGATTGCCTGAAACCAACACAGTGGCCCCAAATTCGCCTAAAGAATGCGCAAAGGTCAGCAGCGCGCCGCTGAAAAGGCCGCCGCGCAGGGCAGGAAGCAGAATGTAGCGGAAGGTCTGCCAGCGGTTGGCGCCGATAGTGTAGGCCGCCTCCTCGTAGGTGATTTCCAGCTCGTCCAGCAGCGGCTTTACCGTACCCAGCATGTAGGGAAAGGTGACAAAAAGGTGGGCCATCAGCACCCCCACCGGCGTGAACATCGGCTGCAAGCCCAGTGGCGCCAGCCAGCGCCCCAGCAGGCCGATGGGTCCCCACAGCAGCAGCAGTGAGGCGCCGACGACGACGGTGGGGATGGCAACGGGCAGATTGACCGCGATGCTCAGTGGTCGCTGGCCCGGAAAGCGATATTTGCTCAGCACGTAAGCCGTGAACATACCCAACACGGCATTGATCGCTGCCGCAGCGAACGCGATGAGCAGGCTAAAGCGCAGCGCAAACTGCGCATCGTCCGCCGAAAGCGCCTCCATAAATGCAGCCGGCCCACCTTCAAAGGCGAAGACGAAAATCGCTGCCAACGGCATCAGCAGCAGCGGCAGGAGCACCAGCAACAAGACGGTCAGCGGCACGGCGTAAGTCGGCAGCTCCCGGGGCCGCCGCGCCGGTGCAGCGATAGGATGGGATTCACTCATCGACCTATCTCCGATAGCACCTGTTCTTTCCACACGGCGTCGATAATCTGCGGCCCGGCCGTCTCCCAGCCGCCAAAATCGTCCACGAAAAAGGGATCGGCAATGGCCGGAAAATAGTCGAACTCGCTGTTTATTTCGTTATCAACGCTGCGAAAGCCGTAATCGGCAAACAGACGCTGCGCCTCATCGCTCCAGAGGAAGGCCACAAAGCCATCGATCAGCTCGGCCTCCTCTTCATCCACGTTGCGCTGCGCGACCACCAGCGTGTGCTCGCTGAGAATGGTGCTCGGCGGGTAGACGATCTCCACCGCCAGCCCGCCCTCCAGCGTGTCCAGCAGCACGTCTTGTTCGTAGGTGATGAGCGCGTCGCCGAACCCGTTTTGAAATTGGGTCAGCGCCGCGCGGGCCGACGCCGCCTGGGCGACTACGTTGCGCCAGGTATCCTGCAGGAGCGTCACGCCAGCGGCCGGATCGCCGCCACCATGGCGAATCCCGGCGCCATACTCGGCCAGAATGGCCCAGTTTGCCGCGCCGGAGGTCAATGGGTCGGGATGCACGAGGGCCAGGCCCGGCTGGCCCAGATCGAGCAGCGACGTGATGCCCAGCGGGTTGCCCGGTCGCACGACGACGACGAATGGTGAGCGGTTGACGACCCCCGCGTGGGGCAAAGCACGCCAACTATGCGGCTCGATAACACCCGCCGCAGCCAACCGCTGCGCGTCTGATTCCAGGGCCAGCAGGGCAAGGTCGGCTGGCACGCCCATGATCAGTTGGTTGGTGATAGTTCCTGAGCCCGCGAACGAGCCCACCAACTCCACGGATTCGCCGGTCTCCCGCCGCCACTTTTCCTGGAAGGCCGGAAAAACAGCCTCGTTCATGGCTTCGCCTGTAATGCTGAAACCGTAAAAAATGATCGTGCGAGTTGGCGCCCGCGCGTTGACGAAAGGCAGCCAGGGCCAGATCGCGTAAAGGGCGAGGGCGATGAAGAAGAGAGGCGCCAACAGCGCCTTGAACCAGCGAAGAAGGTGTTTCCCGTGCAACTTCAACGCCGAACACGCCTCCTTGACACAGGCAAGGGCTCCACGCCCCATAGATAATGGGGATGATTATATCACGTTAGGGTCGTAACATGGGCAGCTTGCCTGTCTTCAAGCTTACGCCACGAAGGGAAACGAAATACAAAGCTCACTACCGTACAGTTTTGAGAAAGGGGTAGAAAGGAAAAGGTTGCTGGCATATCCTTGATGGGAGAATCACCAACCAATCAAGGAGGAAGTCATGCACAGCAACC
>JAICPS010000540.1 GCA_025929715.1 Anaerolineae bacterium
AACGATCTGACGATTCCTGTTGAGCGCGAACAGATTCTGAACAGCGCGCAAAAGCGAGTTGACGAAATTGATCGCCAGTATCGCCGCGGTCTACTGACCGAAGACGAAAGCTACCAGCGGACGATTGAGCAGTGGAATAGCGCTAAGGATCAGGTCGAGCAGGCGGTCCGTGATGCAATGGATCCATACGGTCCGATGGCGCTGATGGCGCTTTCTGGCGCCGGCAAGGGCGGCTTTGGGCCGATTACGCAGCTCGCCGGTATGCGCGGACTGATGGCCGATCCTCAGGGTCGTATCATCAAGGTACCAATCACTTCGAACTTTCGAGAAGGTTTGTCGGCGCTTGAATATTTCATCTCGACACATGGCTCGCGTAAAGGGCTTGCAGATACGGCGCTGCGTACGGCCGATGCCGGTTACCTCACCCGTCGCCTTGTCGATGTGGCCCAGGACGTGATTGTCACCGAGGAAGATTGCGGTACGACAAAGGGCATCTGGATCCGCCGTGAGGATAACTTCGGTAAGCAGACCCTGGCCGAACGCATCTTTGGACGCGTGGCAGGAGAGCCTGTTGTCAACGAGGAGACCGGCGAAATCATTATCGACACAGGCGAAATGTACACGGAAGAGATTGCCGATGTTGTCGACGAGATGGGCATCGAGGAAGCTTACGTCTTCTCGCCGATGACGTGTGAGACGCGCCAGGGCATCTGCCGCAAATGCTATGGCCTGGACCTCGGACGCGGCCAGATGGTCGATCTGGGTTCTGCCGTAGGTATCGTCGCTGCACAGTCTATCGGCGAGCCGGGAACACAGTTGACGCTACGTACGTTTCATACCGGTGGTACGGCGCAGGCCAGCGGCGACATCACGCAAGGTCTGCCGCGTGTCGAAGAGTTGTTCGAAGCGCGCAAGCGGCCCAGGGGTGAAGCTGTGATGACCGAAATCGGCGGTACTGTTGAGGTGCGCATCATCGACGGGATACGTCACGTTATTGTCACAGAGCGCCGGCTGGAAGAGGATGTGTACGAATTCCCGAAAGACTGGAAGGTTATCGTCTCTAGTGGCGAGGAGATTGAGAGGGAAGGTCTGGTTGCCGAGAAGGATGGCGAGCAATTGTTGGCGCGCCACGCTGGCATTGTTCGCGAAGATGACGATGGCTTGCGCATCGTTTGGGAAGACGAAGATGAGCGGGATTATGATATTCCCGCAGGAATGCGGCTTCTCATCAGCGAGGGCCAACGCGTTGAAGCAGGCGATCAGTTGACAGAAGGTGCGAAGAATCCGCATAAGATCCTGGAAATCCAGGGTCGTGATGCGGTCACGCAGTATCTCCTGCGAGAGGTGCAGCAGGTGTACCGCCCACAGGGCCAGAATATTAACGACAAACACTTTGAGGTTATCATCCGCAAGATGCTGAGCAAAGTTGTCGTTAAGCACTCCGGGGACACTGAGATGCTTCCGGGCGAGCTTATCGAAACGACCGAGTTCCAGGAGCACAATGCGGAAGTAATAGCCGAGGGTGGTCAGCCGGCGCAGGCGGATCCTGTCCTTCTAGGAATAACCAAGGCGTCTCTCAATACCGAGAGCTTCCTATCGGCGAGTTCTTTCCAGCACACGATCAAGGTGCTTGCTGGCGCCGCGATTGCCGGAAAGGAAGACAAGCTGATTGGTCTGAAAGAGAACGTCATTATCGGCAAGTTAATCCCTGCCGGTACCGGTTTCCGGCAAGAGTACGAGCTTGACGAAGAAGATTTCGAGGCTCTTGAAGCGGCCCGAGAAATGCCGGAGGATCTGTCCAGTATCTTGATCGGCGACGATACGGATGAGGAAATTCTCGAGGCGCTAACCAAGGCCAAAGCTGCCGGTAAAGCGGACTGATGCAACAACAGAGGTGACCGGTACTTCTAACGTGCCGGTCACCTGGTTAGGATCTAGTAGTGGCGGGTAAGTAGTTTGTCCGCAAGCTCCCGAAGAGCCACGGCAGCTTCCCCCGACGGCCTGGCGGCCTGGAGATGATTCAGGGCGCTCTGCGAGTATTTTTCCGCCTGTTCGTGAGCAAATTCATGGGCGCTGGCTTCGTTTAACAATTGTACGACGTCTGCCACGAACCCTTCGTGGTTGTCCGGGGTTGCGTATAAGTCCTGAAGCTCCGCGCTGCGTTCCAGACCGTATAGGACAGGCAGCGATTTCTTGCGCGCCTCAATATCTGTCGCGGCCGATTTCCCAATGGCGTCTTCGTCGCCCCAGATCCCGAGAATGTCGTCCATCACCTGAAAGGCGACGCCCAGATCGCGAGCAAACGAAGCGTAATGCGCAACGGTGTTATCGTCCGCGCCCGCGACGAGGGCGCCAAGTTCACCGCACAAGGCCAAAAGGGCAGCAGTCTTGCCGCCGATCATCTCCAGGTAATCGTCTACCGATACGTGCATTTGTGTCTCAAAGTTCATGTCGCGATATTGACCCAGAGTCAACGCCAGACACGTATCGTCAAAGCGCTGGGCGGCGCGAACGACAATGTCCGCCGGGACGTCGTGCTGCTCCAGTCGGTACAGGGCGGTGTGAGCCAGTGCAAACATGCAGTCGCCGGTATTGATTGCCTGTGGAATTCCCCAAAGCTTCCAGACAGTGGGGCGGCCGCGTCGCGTGGGACTCGCATCCTGAATATCGTCGTGAATCAGCGTGAAATTATGGAGTAATTCGATAGCAGCGGCCGCTGGGAGTGCGTTGTGCCAGGAACCGCCTACTGCCGCGGCGCAGAGCAGGCTGAGGACCGGGCGGATCCGTTTGCCACCGTTGCTGCTGGTTGAATTGAGTTCCTCATCAAGCCACCCCATGTGATAATGCAGCATCTGATAGAACAGATCCGATGAAGCTCCTCCACGGGCATTCAGGACCTCTTTCATCTCCTGCTCCACCAGCGGGAGCATATCTCCCATCAACCTGTGCAATGTATCTCTCATCGTTTTAAGTGAAAATCTCTCACGTCAGCCTGAATCGACTAACAATTTATCATAATTTCGATATAGGGGTGTGTTCGCAAGATCGCGCAATTCCGAAGCGCCGCTACAAAACATGGCAACGCGTAACTCGTCTGTGATTGCGCCAGCGAGTTCGACCACGCCCTGCGGACCAAACTCATCGGCGGCGCGCAAGAATTCACCGGCAAGTCCCGCGACCTGCGCTCCGAGAGCGATTGATTTAGCCACGTCAATGCCGTTGTTAATGCCACCGCTGGCAAAAATCGGTAATTCCGGCGCTCCTCGACGGCAAAGTTGGATGGC
>JAICPS010000720.1 GCA_025929715.1 Anaerolineae bacterium
GCCTTCCAGGGGGGCAATGAGCCCGAGAGCGACAAAGCGTTCCACCAATAGCGGATGGAGACCGCAGCGGGCTGCGACTTCCTCCAGGCTCAGTGTGCGCCAACTGGGTTCTTGCCGGATCATTAATTGATTTATGGTAGGGGTTCTCATACACGACTCCCCGTCTCCAACGAGCGCGGTTGAAATGTTGAACACCGCGCCAATTGCTCAAACAAACGTCGTTCCTCATCTGTTAACGTTTTTGGCACTGCAATTTGAATGTCGGCGTAGAGATCGCCAGCGCCCCCTTGAGGATCAGGGAATCCCCTGCCCCGGAGGCGAATGCGCCGGCCCGACGAGGAGCCGGCGGGAATTTTGACTCGGACAGGTCCATCTAGTGTGGACAGCGTAGCGTCGGCGCCGAGGGCGGCTTCCCAGGGCGTCGCGGCAAGCGTGGTGTAGAGATCGCGCCCTTCCAGGCGAAATGTCGCATGTGGCAACAGTTCGACATACAGATACAAATCACCCGCTTGGCCGCCATCCCTTCCTTTGCCGCCCAATCGGGCTAAGCGAATCCGCTGCCCAGGCCGAATGCCTCTAGGAATGGTGACGGTATAGGTCTTCGTCTGGCCGGTTTCGGGGTCGGTCAGTGAGATATCTCGCGGTCCGCCCCGGGCGGCTTCTTCCAGACTGAGGGTCAGTCGCGCCTCTTGATCGGTTCCTGCCATCGTCCAGCGCCACGCCCCACCCCGAGGGGTTGCACCCGAGGCTCTCCAGGCACCGCCACGCCGAGCCCCACCGCCAAAGAGCTGCTCAAAAAAGCTGCTAAACCCGGACATGCCCGAAAACGCGTCATCCGAGACGCCACTCATGTCCACCCAGACATCTTCGTAACCGGGCGGCGGCGCGCCACCGCTTTGCTGCGCAACCTTCCAGGCCGATCCGTAGCGGTCGTATTTTTGACGCTTCTCCGGGTCCTTCAACACTTCGTATGCTTCACCGATCTCTTTAAACGTGTCTTCGGCACCCGCCTCTTTGTTCACATCCGGGTGATACTTGCGTGCCAACTTGCGGTAGGCACTTTGAATGTCATCCTGCGAAGCGGTTTTATCGACGCCGAGGATGGCGTAGTAGTCCTTATATGTCATCGTGCCTCTTCCTCTACCGCACGCTCAGGCGCACGGGCTACCCGTCAGGTGCGTTCCGTATACTCGGCGTCAACCACATCGTCTGCACCACGGCTGGAACGAGGGGTGCCACTGCTGCTCTGAGCTCCCGAAGATGGTGAGGTCGAAGCGCTCAGGCTATGGACCATCTGCTCCAAATCGCTCGCCAAGGTCCGCAGGCGGTCCTTGTCTGCGTTGTTGTTCAGCGCCGTGCGGGCCTCGGCCACCATTTGTTCAGCGCGTGCCTTGGCATGTAGTGGGGCGCGATCCCCCATGTCGCCCAGTGTCCGCTCTATCCGATAGGCCAGGCTATCGACTTGGTTGCGCAAGTCGGCGAGTTCGCGGCGACTCCGATCCTCTGCCACATGGGTTTCCGCATCCTGGATCATGCGATCGATTTCACGCTTCTCCAAGCTGGTGCTGCCACTGATCGTAATGGCTTGCTCCTTGCCCGTGTCTTTGTCCTTCGCAGAAACATTGAGGATGCCATTGGCGTCGATATCAAACGTCACCTCAATCTGCGGCATACCGCGTGGCGCTTGGCGGATGCCTTCCAAGCGGAAACGACCCAGCCGCCGGTTGTCCTGCGCCATCTCGCGCTCACCTTGTAACACCACCACATCGACCGCACTTTGGTTGTCTTCCGCCGTCGAGAACGTTTCCATCCGCCGCGCGGGAATGGTGGTGTTGCGCTCGATCAGTTTGGTCATCACCCCACCCATGGTTTCCACGCCAAGCGATAACGGCGTGACGTCGAGCAGCAGGACATCGTGGACCTCGCCCTTAATACTACCCGCTTGCACCGCTGCCCCCAGGGCAACCACCTCATCGGGGTTGACCGTCATGTTGGGTTCTTTGCCGCCCGTCAGCTTTTTCACCAGCGCTTGCA
>JAICPS010000096.1 GCA_025929715.1 Anaerolineae bacterium
AATGGCGGCCTCGTAGCCGCCAAGACCCTGTCCCAGCAGCGCCACAATCACGCCCGAAAGTACGTCGCCGCTGCCGGCGCTGCTCAATAGCGGGTTGGCGAAGGGTAAGATGGTGCAGCGGCCGTCGGGAGCGGCGACCACAGTGAAAGCGCCCTTCAGCAGAACGACATGCTGCCATTGGGCGGCGCGGTCACGGGCTAGCTGCACGCGATCCTGCCCCTGAAGTACGCTCAATTCCACGCCAACCAGGCGCGCCATCTCGCCCGGATGCGGCGTGAGCACCGAACCGGGCGGCAGGCGCTGCGGCCAATCGTCGATGCGCACCAGGCTGTTAAGGCCGTCGGCATCGACGACCAGAGGCGGCAAGGCGTGCGCGGCGTCCAGCAGCGCTTGCATAAAATCATCCGCTTGCACGCCCAGGCCCGGTCCCACGAGCAGCGCGTCGTACTCCGGCAATAGCTCCTCGATAAAGCGCGCGCCGTCCGCGCTGAAATTCTCGGCGTCGGGCGCGGGAGGGTAAATGGCTTCGGGTAGTTGTCCGGCGGCGATGGGACGCACGAGCTCGGGCACAGCCAGGGCCACCAGACCCGCCCCCGCGCGATAAGCGCCGCGGCCGCAGAGCAGCGGCGCGCCCCAATAGTGTGCCGATCCGGCGACGACGAGTACCTTGCCGAACGTTCCTTTGTGCCCGTCTATAGGGCGGGGCGGCAGCATTTCACGAGCCAACTCCGCCGTCGCCAGCTGCACGGCGACCTGCTTCACGGCGGGCAGATCTCTGTCTATGCCTATATCCGCAACGACCAGCTCGCCTACCGCTGCGGCGCCGGGAAAGATGAAATGGCCGCGCTTCGGCCCGGCAAAGGTTACGGTCAGGTCGGCAGGGAAGGCCAGCGGATCGAGCGCGCCTATATTGCAGTTCTGTGCGCTGGGACTGTCTACGGCGATAACTATGGGTCGCTGCGCCGCGCGCGCACCGGCACGATCCGGCGACGCGTCGCGGCGCGTCGTCGCGAGACTGGTGAGCCGCGTACCAGCGCTTTTGGCTCCGGCGTCCGCCGCAGCTTCCTCTTCCCGGCGCTCTTGCAGACCGGCCTGCACCTGCTGCATCATTTTGGCCAGTTCGCCGCCAATCGGCCGGTCCACGCCTGTGCCCAGTAGCGCGTCAATTATCATGTCGGTGGCGCGGACCCGCAGGCGCAGCACACGGTAACGCTGGTCGAATTCGGCGTTGACGTGAAAAAGCCCCATTTCGACGATGCGGGCGAAGTTTTCGTCTTCTGCTGCCTCGCGCGGTAGGTACAGGTAAAAGGCGACCTCGGCGCCCGCTTCCGCCAGATAGCGCCCGGCGACCAGACCGTCCCCACCGTTATTGCCGGGACCTACCAGTATCAGGATCTGCATGCCGCGCAACTCAAAACGCTCGACGATGGCCTGCGCGAGGCTACGCCCGGCGTTTTCCATCATTTGCGCGTAGCTGAGCCCTGCCGCATCGGCCGCCTGCTCGGCAGCGACCATCTCCTCGACGGTGAAGACTTTGATCGTGGGCACGATCACCTCCAGATCATAAGATACCCTGGTTCCAGTACCATTCTAATGTCTCGCTGGCGCCCTGGCGAAAGGCAGTCGCCTCGAAGCCCAGCTCTTCCCGCGCTTTGGCCGAGCAGACCTGCCAATCCTGGAAGACGTAATGGGCCAGATTGCTGGGGTAATAGGGTTCCCGACCCGTATAGCGCGAAGCCGCCGTCCACAAACCTGCCAGGAGCACCATAGGCCAGGCAGGCATGGGCAAGCGCCGACGGCTGATGCCCGCTAGATCACTGATCACGTCGTTGGCCTCGTTATGGCTCAGCGAATTACCGGAGAGATGGTAAATCTGCCCGCTGCGCCCCCGTTCCAGCGCGCCGATTATGCCGCGCGCAACGTCGGGCGCGTAGGCCGGGAATGTGATGCGGCGTCCCCCATGTAT
Source organism: Anaerolineae bacterium (assembly GCA_025929715.1). Lineage (GTDB taxonomy): Bacteria > Chloroflexota > Anaerolineae > Promineifilales > Promineifilaceae > JAAYYY01. The sequence goes on from JAICPS010000096.1 coordinate 1,967, forward strand.
TTTGATGCGCCAGCCGCGCAAAGGATCCTCAAAGAAGAGCCGGTTGAAGGCGTAACGTCCCCACGGTCCGTACAGCGCGCCCGGGCGCACGACGACCACGCCCAGGTCGCAATTACGATGATAGGCCAGGGCCAGCCGTTCCGCTTCCAACTTGGTGCGCTGGTAATGGTCCTGCGGGCGGCACGGATGGTCTTCGTCCACCACGCGTCCCGCTTCTGTTCGACCCACCACCACAAGAGTGGAGACGTAAACCAGCCGCTGCACCCCTTCCTGCAGGGCTGCCTCCAGGACGGCATCTGTGCCGCCCACGTTCGTCTGCCAGAAGTGGCAAAGATTGCCCCACATGCGAAAATGACCCGCGGCGTGCACCACAGCATCGCAACCACGGCATGCCTCCCGCAGCGCTGCGCGGTCGCCAATGTCCGCTGCAAAAGCCAGCTGTAGGGCTCTCTTTTCCAGAAACGTTGTCTCGCTTCCCGGGCGCACCAGCGCGCGTACACGGTATCCGGCGGCTTGCAGATGGGACACGAGGTGGTGGCCTAGAAAGCCGGTGGCGCCGGTGAGCAGAAGCATAATATGTCTTTATCCGCCTAATCGAACGTAAGCAACGGTAGTATACTGGTACCGTTCGAAGTAGGCACTTTAGTGTCCTGGCCTTGTTGCATAGCCTTTTTCGCTCACTTATAATTCGTGGCATCACTATGGCATCTTTTGAGGAAACACAGCTAAAAAGCGGTCCTGCGGTAACTTCTTTTGAGATGGACAAAAAGCCGCAACAGCCTACTAGCGTCGTCGTGCGCGAGATTATCGAGACGCTGCTCCTTACGCTGTTTATTTTTTGGATCGTCAACACGGCTACCGGGCGCTACCGAGTGCAGGGACACAGCATGCTGCCCACCCTGCACGAGGGCGAATATCTGATCATCAATAAACTGAGCTATTATCTCGACGAGCCCCGGCGTGGTGATATTATCGTGCTGCACTTTCCGCGTGACCGTAGTCGCGAATATATCAAACGCGTGGTCGGCGTTCCCGGCGATGAGATCGAGATCACAGATAATGTCGTAAAGGTGAACGGCGTGGCCCTCGACGAACCGTATACCAACGGCTCACCGGCCTACCGCAGCGCGAACTGGACAGTGCCCGAGGGGCACTATTTCGTCATGGGCGACAATCGTAACAACTCCAGCGATTCACGAAGCTGGTCTTATTTGCCGCGCAGTGACATCGTGGGCAAAGCGTGGCTCATATATTGGGGGATTGAAGATTGGGGGCTCGTGCCCCATTTTCGCCATCAAGTCGGCTGACCTCTTACGCGAAAATTCGTGCCACCGTGGTCCGCCACGGGCATTCCATGCCAAAATCCAAAGTGGTGTAGGTAATAAAGTAGACAGGAATCGGAATGAGCGCGCTTGGACGCCATATTATTAACATCGATCTGTTCACCGACGCCTATCGTGTATCCGGCAGGACACAGGTAGCAACCAGTGGCCTAATATCTGAGCTAAATAATCCCAATACCGATTTCCTGGATCTGGAAGATGCCTACGTCTCGCGCATACACGAGCCGGGCAAGATCGTGGGCAGCTATTCCGAAGCCTCGTTCCGTAAGCGGAATATCAATTTTATCATCTTGCAGGATAGGCGGGATGGCACGGTGATGGGCACAGCACACGGGCGCTCCATATTCGCTCGCGGGCGTCCGATTCCCGTCTTCCTTACAATTCCCTCGTTCGAAATAGTCGGGTCCGTGATGCACGATGGCCAGACGGCGCCGAGCACAATCCTGGTTCACACGCTGGGCCACTTTCAGCCCATTTTCGACGCGGTGGCCTGCGCGGCGCTGTTTCCACACGTCACTTACAGCGGTGACCTGATCCTGGTCCAAAAAGATTATGTCGGGATTTTTTGCCTGGCGCGCAACAAAGAGTGACTACGCTGCAGGCGCCCAGCACTTCCAAAAAGCCGGGCACCTAAGTCCCGGGCACCTTTGGACGCTAAAGGAGTAGCAGAGTGGCTAAGGTGCTGGTGGTTGACGACGATACGCAGCTCTTGCGAATGGTGGGTATGATCCTGGAGCGGGGGAGTCACCTACCTATACTAGAGAGCGATCCGCTGCACGCGCTGAAGCGCATTCGTGATGAGCAACCGGGCGTGGTCGTGTTGGACGTGATGATGCCTGACCTGAGTGGGCACGAATTATGTGCGCAGATCAGGGCCAGCGAGGAGCTTGCCCAGCTGCCTGTCCTAATGCTCACTGCCCGCAGCCAGAGCGTCGATCGCGAGGAGGCGCTCTCTAGCGGCGCAGATGCGTTCCTGAGCAAGCCGGTTCTGCCGGCCGATCTGATGGAAACCATCGACCGCCTGCTGAGCAGCATGCACGCGCCGGAAAACGAAGGGGCCGGCGGGTTGGTGATCAGCCTTTTCAGTCTGCGTGGCGGTGTTGGTCGTACCACGCTTGCCGCGAATCTGGCGGCGGCGCTACGGCGCACCAGTAGGCAGGAAGTGTGTCTCATCGACCTCTCGCCATCAGGTGGCCAGGTGGTTATGCATTTGCGGCTGAAGACGCGGAGCACCTGGGGTGATCTGCCTTCAGTCAACCAGTTAGACTGGCCGGCGTTAAAAGAGCATTTGCTGATGCACCAGTCGGGTATGCGGGTGTTGGCGGCGCCACGCCAGCCGCAGTTGCCCAATGCGCCTTCCGCCGAGTTGACCACAGCCGTGCTGGCGCTCACGCGCAGAATGGCGCGCTTCACGGTGATCGACCTGCCGGCCGTGATGAGCCCCGCGGTAAGGGTGGCCCTGGAGCAGTCAGATGTCGTGCTGCATGTCGTGACGCCCGAAGTTGTTTCGGTACAAATTGCACGTCACACGACTCAAGCCGTTTTGAGTTCCGAATTGCAGGTGAAGCAGAAGGTGTACGTACTCAACCAGGTCGCGCCGGAAGCGCAGTTATCTAGCGGGGCCGTCGAGAATGGGCTGCGGGCGCAGATGGCCTTTCAAATTGGTTACGATCCAAATCAATCGCGTGCCCTGGGGCAGGGCGTGCCCCTTTCTCTGACGCCGGCCTCGAGCACATTGCCCTCAGTGACGCGGCGGCTGGCGCAAGTGCTGTGGCAGCGCGCGGTCGCGACCAGCGAGCCTGCCGCCCCTTGAAATTTTGGCATGTCGATGGTAGAATTGGCCTGTTGTCTTGCCCTCATCGTCTAGGGGACTAGGACGTAGGCCTTTCAAGCCTAAAACCGGGGTTCGAATCCCCGTGAGGGCATACCAGGCGAGACGCGAAACTGCCGCCAGGAACTTCTTCCTGGCGGCAGTTTCGTTTTCCAATACGCTTGTTGTCGCGTAGCCTGCGCGCAGCGTGGGCCGTTGCAGGTACGTTATGACGCTAGTCTGTGGCTTCAGGCCCCGTGATTATGCGTTGCATTGTCGCCCTGGCGGGCGCTGTCCGCGCCTCGCTTTTGTGGCGCAGAACCAGGACGGCCGCGCCATAAAGGCTGATGCCGGCGACGATCATTACCGGTAGGTTAAACAGGGCAGGCCCGCCCCAAATGCCGAGTAAGACGCCAACGATGATGCCGAGTGCCATGAGAATTAATCTTACCAGCGTGGGCATGAAGAGTCTCCAATACTTTAAATGAACTTCTTAAATAGTCGCTCACTCGAGGTGTAATGTCGAGATGACATTTGTCATAGGAATCAGGTAAGAGCAAAATGGAATCAGCACTTGACAATTGCCTGATTAGTGCTAAACTTCTGTCAAGCTCCCCGCCCAGAGGTGGTACGGAACGCGCCCGCGTAACCGGCCACCTCGTTTTTTTTCCGGCGAATGATGTCACCCTGAACGGGTCCCATGCTGCATGAGGCGTCTGCGGAGTGAAGGGTCTCGACGCGAGATCCTTCGTTTCACTCAGGATGACGGGCCACTCAGAATGTCGGATGGAGAATAACCATGCGCCTCGGAATAATGCTGGGATACGCCACGGGCGAACTGGAATTACCACTCGACCTTGTCCAGGAGGCAGACCGGCTGGGGGTGTTCGCTGTGTGGACCTCGGAAGCGTACGGCTCAGACGCGGTGTCGCCCCTGGCCTGGCTAGGAGCGCAGACGGAGCAGATTCGCCTGGGCACGGCCATCATGCAGATGCCTGGGCGCACGCCGGCCAATACGGCCATGACGGCGATGACCCTCAACCAGCTTTCCGGCGGGCGCTTCTTGCTTGGGCTGGGGCTATCGGGCCCGCAGGTCGTCGAAGGGTGGCATGGCGTCAGTTACTCCCGACCACTGGCGCGTACACGGGAATACGTCGAAATCGTGTGCACCGTCCTACGCCGGCAGGGACGGCTGACTTTCGACGGCGAGCTGTACCAGATCCCATATCAGGGACCGGACGCCACGGGCCTGGGCATTCCACTGAAGAGTACCCTGCACGCGCAGCCCGAAATTCCGATTTATCTGGCGGCTATCGGTCCCAAAAATGTGGCGCTTACAGCCGAAATCGCCGATGGCTGGCTGCCAATCTTCTTCTCGCCGCAACGGTACGACGCGATCTACGGGGAGCACGTGCAGCAAGGGCTCGCGCGCGCTGGCAAGACAGTCGAGTCGTTCGACATCGCACCGATGACGCCGGTGGTCATAGACGACAGCCTGGATGCCTGTTACAATGCTTTGCGGCCCATGATGGCCCTTTACATCGGCGGCATGGGCGCGCGCGACAAGAATTTCTACAATGACCTCGCCGCACGCTACGGCTACGAAGCGGCAGCCCGCGAAATTCAGGAGCATTACCTGAGCGGGCAGCGCTTCGACGCCATGAGCAAAGTGCCCGGCGAGCTGATCGACGAGGTGGCGCTGGTGGGGCCGAAAGCGCGTGTGCGCGAGAGACTGTCTTTATGGCGCGATAGCCCTGTGACTACGATGAACCTGATGGTGAATGACATCGACACCCTGCGGATCATGGTTGAGCTGGTCGATTCGTAGCCACGAGTTCCATATCGCGCGGCGTGGAACACGCTACGAAACCTCGGCTACAATGGAGCCCTTGATGTCACGAAAAAAGCGAGACCGCCGTCACCGTCGCGATGAATTGCAAGACCTCGATCCCTATCTGGGGTGCCCAAGCGATGCCCAGTTGGGACTGGACCCGCTGGCAATTGGCTGGCTGCGGCGCGGTCAGAGCTTTGACACAGGGTCGGTTCCGGAGGAATTCGCTCCCGCCCTGTTGGTGTTTTGCCTGGACAGGCACACGGTCTGCGCCCGGCCGGGGTCGCTGCCCTGTCCCCTCTGCGGCGAGCGCGTGGAGCCCATAGAAATTGACGGCGAGACGGCTCATTTTGGCGTCGCCGAGATCCGCGTGCTGGGCCGCGAGGAGATCTTTGCCGCGCCGACGCTGGTGCACCATTACGTGACCGTGCACGACTACCGACCGCCGGACATCTTCGTGCGCGCGGTGCTGCAAGGACCTGCCCCCGGCTCCCCCGAGCACCGCGCCCTCGTGCGCACCTTGAACGGGGCATGAGGCTAATTGAAGATGAGAGCGGGGCCGGGTAAAATGGGGTGGTATGTCTATTTTACCTGTCGATCAGGTCGACGAAGAGCGTTGGCACCAGAAACGCCGTCCGGTAGCGCTGGACGGGCGTGAAACGCTGCTGCGCCGCCTAATCGAAGAGCTGGTAGACAACGCTCCGTTGAAGGGAGACAAATACCAGCGCATTATGCGCCGTCACGTACAGGGTGGTTTGCCCTGGCTGTCTAAGAGCCAGGTAATTACCGCTTACGAAGAGCTGTGCGACCTGGACGTGATGGAATACAGCGCGGAAGTTATCACGGCGCTGCAGAAGAAGCCCACACGGAGCCAGGCGGGTGTGACGGTGGTCACGGTGCTAACCAAGCCTTACCCGTGTCCGGGCAAATGTATCTTCTGCCCCACCGACGTGCGCATGCCCAAGAGCTACCTGCACGACGAACCCGGCGCCATGCGCGCTGAGCGTCACGCCTTTGACCCCTATGCCCAAACGGCGGCGCGCATCGCTGCGTTGGAGAATATCGGGCACCCTGCCGACAAAATTGAGCTGCTGATTCTAGGCGGCACCTGGTCCAGTTACCCGCGTAAATACCAGGAGTGGTTTGTGAAGCGCTGTCTGGACGCCATGAATGGTGTGGACGGCGAGACGCTGGCGGAAGCCCAGACGCTGAACGTGCGGGGGCAGCGGCGCAATGTGGGTCTGGTAGTGGAGACGCGTCCGGACCACGTCGACGAAGACGAGCTGCGCTGGTTCCGCGTGCTGGGCGTCACCAAGGTGCAGATTGGTATACAAAGCCTCGACGACCACATTCTGGCGCTCAACCGCCGCGGCGAGACGGTGCAGGACGTGCGCGCCGCCGTGCGTCTGCTGCGCCTGGCGGGCTTCAAGATTCATGTGCACTGGATGCCCAACCTGCTGGGCGCCACACCGGAGAGCGACGTGACGGATTTCGGGCGGTTGTGGAGCGACCCGGCCCTGCGCCCCGACGAGCTGAAGATTTATCCCTGCATGTTGCTACCCAACGCCGAATTGTATGAGTACTGGCAGCGCGGCGAGTACAAGCCCTATAGCGACGAGGAAATTCTGGACGTGCTGGTGGCTTGCAAGACGCAGGTGCCGCGCTATGTGCGCATCAACCGCATCATCCGCGACATTCCGACGACCAACGTGGTTGCCGGCATCACTAAGGCGAACCTGCGGCAGATTGCCCAGCAGCGCATGGCGCAGCAGGGGCTGTCGTGCCGATGTATCCGCTGCCGCGAAATTCGCCGCCAGACCGTGCGCCCCGCCGAGCTCCGGCTGCGCGTCGATAGCTACGAGACCGACACAACGACCGAGTATTTCCTCAGCTTCGAGCGCGACGACGAGCGTATCGCCGGCTTCCTGCGCCTGAGCCACCCGCACCGCGACGCCGAGCATCCATTCTCCGAGCTGCAGGACCACGCGATGGTCCGCGAGGTGCACGTCTACGGACCGGCTGTGCCCATCGGCGAAGACAGCCAGGGCGAGGCGCAGCACCTGGGCCTCGGCGCACAACTGGTGCAAAAAGCAAAAGAAATGAGCCACGAGGCCGGATATAGCCGCATTGCCGTCATCAGCGCCATCGGTACGCGGGAGTATTATGCGCGGCATAGGTTTGAGGTGGATGGGTTGTATATGGTGGGGGAGACTGGAGATTAGGGAATTGGAGAGCGGTGACTCCATGATAGAGGAAACGAAAAAAGGCCTGCCCATCATCCCATTCGCATCTCAGGAGGACTGGGAGGCGTGGCTTGAGGAGAACCACAGGACGGCCGAGGGCCTGTGGCTGAAGATTGCAAAGAAGAACGCGGGCGTTGACTCTGTTACTTTTGTGGAGGCGCTTGATGGCGCCCTTTGCTATGGATGGATCGACAGCCAGGGAGCGGCATATAACGAGAACTTTTATCTGCAGCGCTTTACCGCGCGCAGGCCGCGAAGCAAATGGTCGATGAAAAACCGCAAGCGAGCGACAGAGCTGATCGAGAAGGGCAGAATGCGCGATGCCGGGCTCAAAGAGGTCGAGCTGGCCCGCGAGGACGGGCGCTGGGAGCGCGCCTATGAGGGACAAAGCAACATGCCCGTGCCGGGTGATCTCCAGCAGAAGCTGGACGAGAACCCACAAGCCAGCGCCTTCTTCGACGCCCTAGATGGAACAAACCGCTACGCCATCCTCTACCGCATCCATGACGCCAAAAAGCCCGAAACGCGCGCAAGGCGGATTGAGATGTTTATTGCGATGTTGAATGAGGGCGAGAAGTTATATTGACCCATGCCCTTACTACCAGGCGAGATACTGAACAAACGCTACCGCATTGTCGCCCTCCTCGGTCGCGGTCAGGGTGGGGTGGTTTATCGCGCCTGGGATGTGCATAATAAAACAGAGGTCGCCGTCAAGGAGGTCCTGGACCCGGCGGTCGAGATCCAGAAACGCTTCCGCGGAGAGGCGCGGCGGCTTAGCGGACTCCACCATCCGCAGTTACCGGCCGTGCGCGACCACTTTGCGATGGACGGCGTGGGCCAGTACCTGGTCAGCGACTACGTCGACGGCGTGGATGTGCAGACCCTGCTACAGCAATACGGGCCGCTGCCTTCTGAGCTGATCATCGAATGGTTGCACGCTGCGTGCGAGCCGCTTGGTTACCTGCACGAGAAAGGCAGGCTGCACCTGGACGTTAAACCGGCTAACATTCGCATCGCGCCCGGCGGCGCAGTGTACCTGGTGGACAGTGGTTTGCCAGGGCTGGGCATTGCGCCCGGCGAACGCGGCTACGCGTCTCCGGAGCAGCAGAAGCAAGACGATGATGTCGGGCCGGCATCTGACATTTATAGTCTGGGCGCCACGCTATACACCATGCTTACGGGCGAAATTCCGCCCGGCGCCTTGCAGCGCGAAAGCGGCTTGAAAGAGATGCCCGGGGCGCGTGAAGTCAACCCGGACGTGGAGCCTTACCTCTCGATCGTCGCCAGCCGCGCCATGTCCCTACGCCCTGACGCGCGATTCGCAAACGTGGGCGATTTCTCCACGGCTCTGCAGCGCCCGTCGGGCCGGCCGGCCGGGCATCATCAAGTTCTACAGGGTAGAGGCCCTCTACAGGGTAGAGGCGCACTGCAGCGCAGCGAGCCGCTGCCGGGCGCGCCGCCGCAGCGCCAGCTGCCCACGCGAACGCGGCGGCAAATGCAACGACGCACCATGTTCGGTCTGCTGGGCGTGCTTTTGTTTGTCGTGGCCGTGGGCGCGGGCCTCACCTTCCTGGGCCCTTCGCCGCTCTTGGGGAGCGAAGAGGACGATGCAGCGGCAACGGCAACGACCCAATCGCGGGTTATCGCCGCGCTGACCTCCGTGGCTCCCACTGCCACAGCCACGTCGCCACCGACCGCGCTGCCTTCGCCAACGCCGGAGCCGGTGCTGAGCGAGACTGGCTCGCGCATGCTGTTCATGCCCGGCGGCCTCTTCCGCCTGGGAAACGAGCAGGGCGCAGAGGACCAGCAGCCGTCGCGCATGGTCAGTCTAAACCCTTATTACATTGACGAAACAGAAGTGACCAACGGCGCATATGCTCAATGCGTCTCGGCCGGCGAATGCGAGCCCCCGGCCTACAGCCGCGCATCATTCTATCCAGACTATTTTGGCAATGCCGAATACGCGGACTATCCTGTTCTTTACGTCAACTGGTTTCAGGCACAGGGTTTCTGCGAGTGGCGTGGAGACCGCTTACCCTCGGAGGCGGAGTGGGAACGGGCAGCCGGCTTTGATCCCGTACGGGGCATCAAGGCGACCTTTCCATGGGGTGACGAGTTTGAGGGCACGCGCCTGAACTACTGTGATGCAAACTGTTATAAGGCGGAGAAGGACTCGGCCTACGACGACGCTGACGGCGATACGGGACCTGTTGGTAGCTATCCGGAAGGCCGCTCGCCAATAGGGGCGTACGACATGCTGGGCAACGTCATGGAGTGGACCAACGATTGGTACGACCGTAATTACTACTCGGATGCTCCCGATACGAATCCCCTCGGCCCCCTGGAAGGCTTTTCTAAATCCGTGCGGGGCGGCTCCTGGCTCTCCACACGCGAAGAGCTAAG
>JAICPS010000599.1 GCA_025929715.1 Anaerolineae bacterium
CATCTTCCACGCCCAGCTTCTGGCGCGCCATAGCGATTTCCTGTGGTCCAATCTCGTGGGGTATGATGTTGCTGCCGATCGGGATTTGCCGCACCTGCGTGTTGCCCAGACGCCATTGCTGCAGCTTGGCGTAATCCTCGGCGTTGGTCGCAATCACGCCATGAGCCTTCTGCGCCGCCAGGCGCACAGCGTAGTGGCGCAGGCGACCGGCTTTAGGAAATAAATACGGCGTCCGCAGATCATGAAAAGTCACGACCGTCGGCGCCAGTCCGCTCAAGCGCCAGGGAGCGAGATTTATTGCGGGGATGCGCATATTGTACGCTGCAGCCTGATACTGGATGTTGATCACGTCCAGCTCATAACGCAGGGCGACCTCGGCCACTTTGCCTACGTCGCCCCATCCCCAGCGTCTGGCGATGGGATGCAGCAGCCCCCAACCCATTTCAACTGGCTCCCTGAGCTGCGCCAGAGGTAAGCGCCGGCCGGGCGCGACTTCTGGGCGCGACTGGCGGTGGGTAATCACGTGCACCTGGTGGCCGCGGCCGGCAAGCGCGAGCGCTAGGTGCTCGCTAAAGGCCCCAACGCCTCCCTCCATGGGAGGAACTTCGCCCGTGACGAGCCCGATCCTCATTGGCCTGACTTCACCGTCAGTACCCTGCCGGACGCAAGCCAGACTTGAGCACCTGCCAGTACGACTCTACGCGCTGCCTGCGCAAGGCGCGCTTATGTCCCACTAGTCCCTTGGCGCCTTCAAGCAGTAACTGTCCTGCATAGCTTACAAGTAAAAACGCCCGCAAGAGAGCGCAGGCAGAACGACCATGATATTTGCGAAAGTATCGCAGCTTGGCCCGCTGGAAATTGATGTGACGGGACGTGACTGCCTGCTCGCTACTCTTACCCTCGTAATGCACAATTTCGGCATTTGGATAATAGACGACGCGCCAACCCGCATCTTTGATGCGGCGGCACCAGTCCAGCTCCTCCGAGTACATGAAATAAGCTTCGTCCATGGGTCCAACTTCTTTGATGACTGTTTGGCGCACCATCAACGCCGCGCCCATCATCCAGTCCACTTCCACGATTTGGCCCTCGAGCACATCAAGCATACGGTAGGCTTGCAGTATGCGCGTGGGCGCCCATGGTTCCAACCATGTGCTCTCAAAAAACGCAGTCAGGAGGGTAGGAAACCGTCGTCGTGACGACTGGATGGTGCCATCTGGATAAGTCAGTCTAGGTCCCATCGCGCCGACGTCGGGATGCGCATCCAGATACGCGACCATGCGCTGCAGCGCGTCTCCCACGACGAGCGTATCCGGATTAAGGATAAGCAGATAGCGGCCCTGAGACTCCCCGATTCCAATATTATTTCCGCGCGGGAACCCTACGTTCTCCTGCAGTGCAATAACCTTCACCCACGGAAACTCGCGGGCGACCATTTGCGGGCTGCCGTCGCCAGAGGCGTTGTCTACAAGGATGACCTCCAGCGGGACCCTCTCGCGCTGCTCCTCGATAGACAGTAAACATTGCCGCAGGAGATCGCGCACGTTCCAGCTGACAATCACGATGGAAAGCTCGACGTCATTGCTGTGGGCAGGCTGCTCCAACATCTCAGCTCGAGAGCAAATCCCTGCCGAATATGCAGGCGGCGTTTTCCGTGGTCATCGCTTCGACGGTTTTGAGACTGGTCTCCCGAACGGCGGCGACCTGCTGGGCGACGTGGACCACGTAGGCCGGTTCATTACGTTGGCCGCGATGAGCCTGTGGCGCCAGAAATGGCGCGTCGGTCTCCACTAGAATGCGGTCCATCGGCGCCTTTCGAAGCACGTCACGCAGTTCATTGGCATTCTTATAGGTGATCGGGCCGGTGAATCCCAGATAATAACCAAGCTCCAGACCCCTCGCCGCCACTTCCCAATCTGAGCTGAAGGAGTGTAATACGCCGGGACGATCACCGTTCCTCAGCGCTGACTGTTCAAGCAGGCGCAATACGTCGGAGTCCGCTTCACGATTGTGGACGATGACCGGCAGATCCAGTTCGGCCGCCAGCTCCAGCTGCTGCGTCAGCGCGCGCTGCTGGGTTTCGTGGGGTGATTTATCCCAGTGATAATCTAGGCCGATTTCGCCGATGGCCACAACCTTGTCGTGAGCCGCCAGCTCGCGTAATGTTTCGATCCAACCATCCGACCACAATGCAGTCGAATTCGGATGCACCCCTACGGCCGCAAAGACAGATGGATAGCGATCCGCCAGGGCGAGCACTGCGGCGCAATTATCGAGATCAAGCGCCGGAACGACGATGCGCGAGACGCCCGCTTCTAACGCACGAGCGACCACCTCGTCGCGATCCCCGTCGAATCGATGGAAGTCAAGGTGACAGTGAGTATCAACCAGCACTGTTATTCAGCCAGGAATCCGGTACGCGTACGCAGACCACGTTGCCGCGCGCAGTAAGTTGATCTGCCGCGTAGAGTTCCGACGCCACGGTGATGCGGCGCCCTTGTATCTGGGCGACGGTAGCGCGGACCGTTAGCTGCGCCTCGATTGGCGTTGGTTTCAGATAATCGACGTGCAAGGATGCGGTGACATAGCGCAAGGGTGGATCACTGTCCATTGGGCGGCCCTCCGCCCGAGAGGCCGCAGCCGCTGCCGTGCCTGTACTGTGGCAATCAATGAGCGAAGCGATCAGGCCGCCGTAGACGTAACCGGGAAACGCTGTGTGATACGGTTGTGGCTGGAAGCGACAGATCGCAACGTCGCCCTCCCAGTAACTCTTTATCTGGAGTCCCTGCTCGTTGAGCCGGCCGCATCCATAACAGACGCTGCCGGTC
>JAICPS010000061.1 GCA_025929715.1 Anaerolineae bacterium
AGCGCAGCTTAGTTTCACACCTCCTATGTTAGTTACAAAAAAGCCCTCCCCCATCCGGGGAGGGCTTTTTGTTTAGATCACTCTACAGCACAGTGAACCGGTCAGGGCATAACCGTAGAATCGTACAAAGGATCGTCGTCCACTGCCGTGCCGTTACGGTTGACCGGAACGTGAACCAGCACTTCGCCGCTGCACGAGCCTCCGTTGCCATCAGTCGCCGTGAAGCTGATGTGGTAGACACGCCCATTGCCTGATTCCACGCGCTCGGCGCGAACCTGGGCTGTTGACGTGCCGACGCCCTTTCCGTCTGGTGCAGTGTTGCCACTGTCTTTGGCGTCCACGGCCTCGTCCTGTAAGATGCCGTCGATGGTGATCGTGATTTCATCACCGTCGGAATCAGTGACACCCAGGATGTCGATGCCGACGAACCGATGATTGGGCGGCCACAGCGAGGCGATGCTCGGCGTTGCGCCGCTACAGACTGGCAGCGGGTTATCCTCTGTAAGCTGTAAGCCCACGATGACCGGATCATGGTCCGACGAGCGGTAGGCATCTGGTGCGTAAATCTCATCCTGCGCGTCGCTCTTAAAGGACATGTCGTAGTCAATCAGGTCGGCCTCGTCCGCGTTAATGTGCCAGACGGTCGTACCCGTCACGTGCGCCAGCAGGCTGGTGTTGGCCAGGGCATGGTCGAGGTAACCAGACTGTCCGTCGAAGACAAAGGAGTAGGCAAACTCTCCATTGTATTGGGCAACGAGATCGGTATAGCCGTTGGCCAACAGTACGTCGATGGGATCTTCTTTGTCGTAGGCATTCAAGTCGCCAATGATCAAGAAGTCACTGTCGGCGCTGCCGGTGGGATCGGTCGCCAGCCAGTCGGCGAGCACCTGCGCTGCCATTGTGCGCGTGACGTTACAGTTGCCCTGACCGTCCCCGGCGTCGGGATCGCCCACGTCGTTGCAGTCAGAGCCTTTGGACTTGAGATGGTTGACCACCACAGTGACCACGCCGTTCGTCTCGTTGTCCCGGAACGTCTGCGCCAACGCCGGCCGGTTCAAGGTATCCCTGTAATCCGGATCGAAGCTGCTGTCAAGAATGGCATGGCTGCCCACCGGCGTTACTTCCGCAGGTTGGTAGATGAACGCCTGCTTGATGGCGTCGGTGCCGATGAATCCGGTGTCGATGTAAGCATAGGTGCCAGCGCCGACAAGGTCGTTCAATCCGTTGACAAGATCTTCCGTCGATTCACCCTCGTCGTTCTGAATCTCGATCAGACCCGCTACGTCGGCGTCCATGGCTGCGATGGCAGCGATGATCTTGGCGCGCTGGCGCTCAAACTCCTCAGGCGTATCGGCGCCACGGCATTCCATGTTGCCCGACGGGCCGCAGATATTTCCTTCACTGGTCAACGTCGTGAAGTAGTTCAGTACGTTAAAGCTGGCAACGGTCATATTGCCGCCTACAGGATCCGGCGCTGCCGGACGTGGATTCGCTGGAATGTAATCTGCGCCCTCGGTTGGCTGGACACGGTACAAGCTAAATGCGAAGTCCAATACGCCCGCAGCATTCTGCACGATGTCACCGCCGCGGAAGCGATTGTCCAGAGTAAAAGCCTGGCCGTTGGGATGGCGTGTGAAACTAGGGTTCTGCGATGAAAGACCATCATCCAAGGTGATGCGGCTCCGCAGGTTCAGGTCTTGAAGCGCAACAAATTCGGGTGAACCGGGTTCCACAACTGCCGTGGGCGTAAACGGCCGGTTTGGTTCGGCCGGGTCGCTGCCATCGGCCGGCAGCGCCAGGACGATCTCGCCAAAGCGATCGAAGTTAAAGTATTCGGAGATTACCAGCTGCTGCGGGAAGACGACGGACATGCCTTCAAAGGCTTCCAATTCGCCGATGCTGGCGACGGGCAGGCTCACCGAGGCGGGCGTAACCGTAGACGTTCCCTCGCAGGATGCTATTTCTGACAGACCAATTTCTGTCCGGTTGAAAAATTCGGAGACGGTACCCAGCACGCGTACGACGTCGCCGTTCTGCACGTCGAGCGTAGAGCCAGGAGCGAAGACAAAGATCCCTTCAGACGTGGCTGCATCCGCGTCGGCGTCGGCGTCTTCTTCCTGCACGAAGAATCCGTTGAACTCACCATTATCGGCCTGTCCATTATTCTGGAAGTCGCCGACTACGACGCCTTCGACCTCAACTGTGGATCCATTCAACGGGCTGGCTGTGCCACTTCCCTGTACCTCGTGGATAAAGGTGGCAGGATCGCCGCACATGCCGATTTCGCCGCCGCCGCCATCGCAAGCATTCGCTTCACCAGGTGTGCTGGCGACGTGAACGAAATCGACGTTGTTCTGGTCGGTGTCTGCACCGTCGCTACAACGAGAAACACTCATGTTGGCAGTGGCAGCATCTTCCAGACCAACGCCGGAACCCTCAGTGTAAGGGGCACCAGTGTCGCCCTCGTAACTGACTGCGTCCAGTAGCTCGCCGTCGAAACGCAGACCTACTCCGTCCGGCGACCCATTCTGAATCAGATTTGTATCGGGCGTGACATCCAGATCACAGTTAGCCACCGTAGAGGCATTGGCACAAATCACGTAATAGTCGCCTGCCGCCAGGCTTACGTCGGGAAGGTCAAACGTCTGGTAAATCGCCGCGCCGCCGCCAGTGCCGTTTACAAGCTCTAGCGTCACAGCGTCAAGGTTGGCGGCGCTGCTGCCGTTATTCTTTATCTCGGCATACTCCGCTGCGTCCGCGTCCGGCTGGTCATAATCAATTTCATTGACGACCAAGTCCGGAGTTCCCGGATCGCCATCGCCGAAGGTCTGCCCGGTGTTTACCGCTCCAAACGTATTGGTCGCTTCTGCCTGCCACGCAAAGTCCTCGTACACCGTGCCTGATCCCGCCAGCTGCAGCGAATTTCCAACAGCGCCGCTGCCAGATTGGGATACGCCGATGTCGGTGCTAGTCATCCCGGCGGCCGGTCCATCGACCGCGGTGAGGGTTCCTTCATAACTGATGAATTGCGTGACGGTGTTGCTGGCATTCACGAGGGCCAGGCCATCCGGCGCACCGTTCTGGACGCCGTTGGTTGGATAAGTTACGACGACCGTGCCAAACCCGTCTTGCTGATTGGGAATGACACCGCTTAGCGCGTCGGTGTCGTAGACCAGGCCGTTGGCGCCGTTGTAAAGCACAATACTCCAACCGGCCAGATCGGTTCCGGCCGGCCCTGCAACTTCAATGGCTTCGCCGGTATCTGTGCTGGCGTTGTCATAATGTATTTCGTTAATAAAGACGCTGGTTTGGGCGGATGCCTGTGGAATCACGCCCAGGACAACTACCAGTACCACCAACAGAGCAGTGAGGGAAAAGTAGGATCGTACCTTAGCCAAAGCTTCCTCCTTCGTTGAACACGTTACTATTGTTTCATGGGGATCAACTCCACATTGGCTGCCCCCATCAGGCTCGCAGCCCACACAAAAGATAGTACCGAACTCCTGGTCTTCTGACAATTTTAACTCGACTATCTTGCGGAGAAACTTTCGATTTTCTATGCCCTTTCTAACGCCGAACTGGTCCAAACAACACATTTGCCATAGCTTCCAGCGGCGGCCGGATGCCGGTCCATATTTCGAAGGCCAGCGCGCCTTGCTGCAACAACATGCCCAGGCCGTTGCTTGCGCCGCATCCCGCGGCGATCGCCTGCTGCATGAGCCTTGTTTCCTGCGGACTATAAATCAGGTCGTACACGTGGCTGTTCGACGGAAAAGCGAGATGTTCAGGCCAGGGCGAGACGTCCTCGTCGGGGTGCATACCCACCGGCGTGGTATTAACGATCAGCGGAGCGGGAAGCGTCACTGTTTCCTGCAACTCGTCCCAAGCAGCCGCTTCCAATTCTGCGTGTGGTAGGTGACGCTGCAGATCGGCCGCAAGTTGTCGCGCCTGCACGAGGCGACGAGCATAGAACCGTACGCGACCGCCGGCACGCGCGAGCGCATAGGCCACCGCGCGCGCCGCGCCGCCCGCGCCGAGCACTACACAATCGCGGCCGTTAACGGCGATCACTTGCTGCTGCAGATCGGCGAGGAAGCCGGAGTGGTCGGTGTTGAAACCGCTCAGGACGGGCGGTGTGTGTCGGGGGACGGTAGTCGGGCGACCGGAGATTGGCGATTCGATCTTAATGGTGTTGACGGCGCCAATAGCGTGCGCGGCAGGTTCGGTGTGATGCAGGTAAGGGATCACGGCCTGTTTGTGCGGAACGGTGACGTTGACGCCGTGGAAGCCCAGGGCAGGTAAACCATGAATCGCCGCTTCTAACTGGTTGGGCGCAACAGGTAGCGGCAGATAGACGATGTCCAGGTTCAGCGCGGCGGCGGCGGCATTGTGCATGGCCGGGCTCAGGCTATGCGCTACGGGCCAACCGATCAGACCCAACAATTTTGTTTTCCCCGAAATATATCTCACCTGTTACTCTATCTTAAGCTATTCTTGTGTCTAGTTTACATTTGACAGCTACTGTTTTACAATCAGAACCCAATAGGGGCAGGATGGAGACGGTAAGTCGCGTGTTAACAACCTGGAGGCAAGGTAATGTTCCAAGATATCAACGATGTCCGTGAACGGCTTGGCCAGCAGCAGTATATCGCGTCTGAAGAAATTGGTACCGTCGTCTATCTGGCTCAATCCCTCTGCAAACCAATTCTCGCCGAAGGCCCGGCCGGCGTCGGCAAGACGGAGCTGGCTAAAGCGTGGGCGGGCGCGTTGCAGAATCCGCTGGTTCGCCTGCAATGTTATGAAGGGTTGGACGAAAGCAAGGCCCTTTATGAATGGGAATATGCCAAGCAGATGCTCTACACGCAGCTTCTGCGCGACACATTGCACGACTTTTTGGGGGATGCAGGTAGCCTTGCCGAAGCCGCCGGTAGGCTGGCCCAGGAGGAAGATGTCTTCTTTTCCGAAAGCTTCCTTTTGCCCCGCCCTTTGCTAACTGCCCTGACCTCCGAGGAGCCCGTCGTCCTGCTCATCGACGAAATCGACCGCGCAGACGTCGAGTTTGAAGCCTTCCTGCTAGAAGTACTCAGTGACTTCCAGGTTAGTATCCCCGAATTAGGTACAATCAGCGCCAGGCACCAGCCAATGGTGCTCCTTACAAGCAACAATACGCGAGAGTTGAGCGAAGCGCTCAAGCGACGTTGTCTTTATCTCTTCGTCGACTATCCCAGCCGCGAATCGGAACTAGATATTGTACGTCTTAAGGTTCCGGGTTTGAGCCCGGATCTGGCGCGTCAGGCAGTGGAAGTTGTGCAGCAATTGCGCAATATGGATTTGCGCAAAGTGCCAAGCATCAGCGAGACGCTAGATTGGGCTCGGGCACTGGTGGCGCTCAACGCCCGGCAGATTGACGAAGAGACGATGCGCAATACGCTGACGGTGTTGCTGAAGTACGAATCAGATGTGGCC
The DNA here is from genome assembly GCA_025929715.1 of Anaerolineae bacterium. GTDB lineage: Bacteria > Chloroflexota > Anaerolineae > Promineifilales > Promineifilaceae > JAAYYY01. Next base: position 5,467 of record JAICPS010000061.1, read on the forward strand.
CGGGCGCGACGGTTGATGAGCAACGGTGGCAGCCAGCGACCCGGACAGCGACCGGGGCCCGGACAGCGCCCTGGCGGAGGTCAGTATGGACGATAGGATTGTCGAATTCATTCGCGGTCTGCGCGCTGCCGGCGTGCGCATTTCCCTCGCCGAGTCGATTGATGCGCTGCACGCCGTCGAAACGCTGGGCGTCGGAGAAAAAGGAATTTTTCGTCAATCACTGCGCGCTACGCTCGTAAAGGAATCGGACGATTTCCAGGCCTTCGACGAGCTTTTTCCGCTTTACTTTGGCAGCGGCGGGCCGCCCATGCAAAACGCCGCCGAGGAGCTGAGCGAAGACGAGCAGGAGATGTTACAGGCAGCGCTTTCGGCGCTCAGTGGACGCTTGCAACAGTTAATGGACTGGCTCACCAGCGGCGAAGGTCCCAGCAAGGAAGAGTTGGAAGAGCTGGCACAGCGGGCCGGGGCGCAATGGGCTCAGAACCCGCAAGAAGGACACTGGATCACGCGTCGCATGTTACGCCAAATGGGTTTCGAGCATCTGGAAGAGCTGATTCAGCAGCTCATGCAGCGGCTGCAAGAAATGGGCATGAGCCAGGATGCCATCGAAAAGCTGATGGGCGTCGTGCAGGCCAACCGCGAAGCGCTGGCAGAGCAGGTGGCTCAGCAAATCGGGCTGCAGATTGCTCAGGACCGGGCGCAGCGCTCTGACCGCCTGGATACCTCGGACCTCATGCACAAGCCGTTTGCCGCACTTTCTGAAGAAGAGATGGAGGTATTACGCCGCGAGGTGCGGCGGCTCGTAACTCAATTGCGAAGCAGGGCCGCTTTGCGGCGCAAGCGCGGTAAGAAGGGTAAGTTCGACGCCAAGGGAACCATCCGCGCGAACCAGCGATATGGCGGCGTGCCCTTCGAGATGCGGTTGAAGAAAAAGAAGCTTAAGCCCAGCCTTGTGCTTCTCTGTGACGTCTCTCGCTCAACCGAGGCTGTGGTAGAGTTCATGTTGCATCTGACCCAGCAACTCGACGACCAGGTCTCGAAAATGTCTAGCTTCGCCTTCTACGATCGCCTGATCCCCATGCCACAGGATGTGATGGTCTTGTTGGGCGACCAGCAGGGTGACGCTGCGTTTGACGCCATCCGCCGTCTCCTGCCATACCGCCCTTACGGCACGGATCTGGGCAATAGCCTGGAGATCTTCTGCGAAAAACACCTCTCGACGGTCACCGGGCGCACGACGCTGATTGTTTTGGGTGACGCCCGCAACAATTTTAACTCTCCGCGCATCGACTTGGTCAAAGAGCTGCAGCGCCGCGCCAGGCGCCTGATATGGCTAAATCCGGAGATGGAAACACAGTGGGGCACGGGCGACAGCGACATGCTGGATTACGTGCCATGTTGTGACGCCGCCTACTCGGTGCGCAACTTGGCGCAGCTCTCTACGGCCGTCGATCGGCTGCTGACCGGGCACTAGCGTCTTTCTACTCTGGGAAATAACTAAGTACCTCCTGTAAAACGCTTGTCAATTTGCATATCTTTGCTACTATCGACGCACCTTAACACAAAGTTCCAGAGTAAACCTGGCATTTACTACTAAGGAAGGAAATAACATGGCATACGCTTTTGAGAACTCGAAAGGCAATACTTACTATCTACATAAGAAAGACACGACTCTGAAAAACGGGCGTAAACAGACGATTTACTTCTTCGCCCGCGAGGTGAAGGACGGCTCGTTGGACCGGGTGCCCGAAGGTTACGAGGTATCGGAAAGCCGCAACGGACTGCCCGTCCTCAAGAAGAGCGGTTAACGACCGTTCCTGCTCTCGAGACTAAAGTATCAGCGCCCCAACGGCCGGCCTGAAGCAGGCGCCGGCCCTTGGGGCGTTTCACGATACAAGGGAGGATGTGCCCCATGGATCTGGTGGGTCTCATTGTAACCATCATTTTTGTCTTGCTTCTTCTGGCAGCTCTCTTACTTCCTCAAATTCAAGAACGGCGTCGTGGTGAGTAGGACTAAATTGCATTTCGTCTGTTGATTTGCAAAATCGACGTAGGGTTCGCTAACGCTCTATGCTCAAGGTATGCCACTGCGGCACGCCTATTGGCGTCAGCTCATAGCCCTGCAGATACGGTTTCACCAACACCGCTGAAAGGCTGTGCGCCACAAAGACTGCCGGCGCCTCTTCGATGATGCGCTGCTCGATTTCGCGGTAAAGCGCCATGCGCTGCGCCGGGTCGCCAACCGTGCGCGCTTCCTCGAGCAGCGCGTCGATCTCTGGGTGGCCAAAGCCGCCCAGGTTTTGTGGAGACCGGCTGTGAAAGAGCACATCCAGAAAGTTCTGGGGGTCTGGATAATCGGCACACCAGCCGGAGCTAAACAGGTGGCCCACGTTTCCTCCATACAGCTCCTCATTGTAAACGAAAGGGTCAAGGAGCTGCGGCTGCACCGTCACGCCCAGGTTTTCCTGCCACATACTTATCACCGCTGCCTCGAAGCTACCCACTTCACCATAACCCGCGGTCGTATAGGTCAGGGTGGATAAATCCTGCGGTGTGTATCCTGCTTGCGCCAGCAAATCTTGCGCGCGTTGCGGGTCGAATGGGTAGGCTGGATCGCGCGTTACGTAACCTGGCATCCCGGGAGGGAGCGGACCTGTGGCGCGCAGCGCGTTTCCTTCCAGCAGCCCGCTAACCAGCCGCTCCTGATCGATAGCATAACTGAACGCGCGACGCACCAGTGGGTCGTCGAACGGCGGCTGGCGGCTGTTAAACCCAACATAGGTCGTGCACATGGCAGCCGCAGTACGCAACTGCGGAAATAGAGGGCTATTAGGATCTTCTACTCGCTCCAGGTTACTGCCGCCAACCCCCACCAGGTCTATCTGTCCCTGTTCGTAACGAGCCAGCGGCAGTCCGGCGTCCATGAGCAGCACGACGTGGGCTACGGCTGGCGGCTGCCGGTAATAATCCTCATTGCGCTCCAGCACCATCAGTTCGTCGTCTCGCCAGGCGCGCAGGCGGAACGGCCCGCTGCCGTTCGGTTCATGCTCCCAGTCCGGCCGGTCCACGTTGTCATGATCCACGACGAAAGCCACCGGATAGGCCAGTTTCGCCAGGAAGTAGACCTTGGGCGCGTCGATGCGCACCTGCAGCGTGTGCTCGTCCAGCGCCTGCACCCCCTCGATTTGCTGGACTTCACCGGCGATCATCTCCTCTACGCCCACGATATCGCCCAAATACGTCAGCGCCGTGTCCGAACCCGTTGCCGGATCGGCCGCGCGCTCCCAGGAGAAGATAACATCCTGCGCCGTCAGGGGACGGCCGTCGTGGAAAATGGCATTGCGATGCAGGTAAAACGTATAGAGGGTCCCCGCTTCGTCCACCTCCCAGCCGGCAGCCAGATCGGGCTGCACGCGCAAGTTCGTGTCCAACTGCACCAGCCCGCTGAAAATATGGCCCAGCGCGCTATCTGGTCCCCCATGCGTCAGCGCCGGATCAAGCGTCACCGGCTGGCTGCTTTGCAGAAAGACGGCCTCTTCCCGCTCGACGCTATAGGCCGAAGCAGGATTCTCGGCGTCGCCCAGGTTCCAAATGTTACAATTGAGCAGGAGAAGCGCCAGCGCAATGAAGCCGCCGATCTTTCGTCTGACCATAAGTCTCGTTGCTGTGTATGCCGCCGGCTTGCGCGGCGCACAGGCAAGCTGCCTATGCTACGGCGGATCGTAAGCTTATTGTAGCGTATGCGGCCGGCTTGAACGGCGGCGGATAGCCGTTCCGAGCAGACCAAGCAATACAAGTGGCGCCCAGGTAGCGCCGCAAAGAGGCAGCGAGCGTTCAGGAGCCGGCGGTTGCGCCGCCGATGGCGGCGTCGGCTGTGATTCGGCGCCTGCCAGCGGCGCGACAGTGGGGATGGCGGCGGCCGTGAGGGGCGTCGCCGTAGGCGGAATCTCGCGCGCAGGCGCGCCGATCGCCCGCCGCCAGGCCACTTCCACGCCGTCCACGTTCATTCCGTAAACTTCCAGCAGCGCCTCGTCGTAACCCAGCCCGCGCGCGAGCGTCTGGATCAGGGCTTGAAGTTGATCGCGTCCATATTCTTCAAGCAAAAAGTTCACCACGCTGTAGCTCTGGCTATAGGCCAGGCTGGCCTCACCGCCATGGGCGGGAAACGCGCCATTGAGGCTACGCAGTGGGTGAAAGGCGTTGTCTTCAATGCCATGACTGATATCGGCCAACGTCTGCTCGTCCGGCGGACCTTGGGCGTACATCGCCAGCCCCTCTTCCAGCCACGTGGGACGGCTGCCTCCAAGACAGCTCCAGCCGAACTGCCCTACCACCAGGTGCGCCAGTTCATGCCGCACTGTTTCACGCCCCCACCCTTCGGCCTCGAAGGGAGCGACGCCGATGAGAATCGTGTTGTAAGGACTGAACGCCACGCCGCCGGCCCAATCCTGTACGTAGAGCACCGCCTCCCGCATCTCGGCCGCGTCGCCATAGATGTAGAACGAAACGTCGTCCTGTAAGACGATGCCCATATCCTCTTCCAGACGTTGCAGGCCACTGACCGCGGCATCCAACAGTAGCCGCCCTACCTCCTCGCCTTCATACCAGTTGAGCCGGATATCTTCCGTACTGACGGCGCGCCAGGCGAAGCGATCATCCTGCAACGTTATCGTCTGCCGCGGCGTGCGCAACGCCTGCCCGCTGGCATCGCGCACCGTCCATTCCCACCACACTTGCGAACCTGGCGGTGGATTGCCACTGCGACTCATCACCCAGGTCCACTCCAGGGTCTCTGCCGTCACTTCTACCGGCACTTCACTGCTGACTTCAACGCAGCTGCGGCGCTCGACGTCATAGTTGAGCGTCGCCGACTGCGCAGTCATATCCGGCGGCAGTTGCAGGCGAAAGGTGACGCTATCCGGGAAATCGACCGTGGCCTCGTTTAAGGGCGCCGCCAGCTGGCTTACGGGAATAGCTTCCGCTATGACCGTATCCGATGCGGCCGCGTCTGCCAGGCGGGGCACAGGCGTTGCCGTGGCGGTTAGCGTGGGCGTGCTGATGGGCGGCGGTGTAGCCGTAGCTGTGGTCGGCGCCGTTGCTTGCAGCGTCGCGGTGGGCGACAGAGCTTGCATAGGCCAATTTTCAGGGATCACACCGCCTGGTTCAGCCTGCACCAGATAGTAGCTAGTGCCGCCGATCATGCAGTAGTCGCCGATCGATTGCGTGCATAAGGCCGCCGGCAGGCTGAGGGTGTAAGCGCCGTCTATGGGGTTAATTGTTCGGCGGCTACCCCACATATCGACCAACAGCGCCGTATCCGACGTGGCCGGGACGCGCGCTTCTTGCACCATAGGCAGCCGCGAAAAGAGGACCGTGGTTGTGAACGCGCCCTGGTTTATCCTGAACTGGCCTACTGCATCCCACCGCGTCCGCTCGGCCCAATGGACGCCGGCAAGATAGCGGATAGCAGTCTGGTACGTGGTAAACGCGGGCCGCCGGCTACCGTCGCTACGCAGCAGGCCAAACGGTTCCGGGTTAGCGCTGCGGTCGCCGGCGACGTCTTTCAATTTGTATACGGCGATGCGCTCGGCGCCCGCTGCCAGCGCCGCCGCTACGGCCTGAGGCATAAAGGCCGACTGCTCGTCCTGCTGTACGCGCAGGGTGACGGCGGCTACGGGCCAGGACGGATCGTTGCTCGGCGGCGCATTTGTCTCCACCAGCCACAACGGCCTCTGCAGGCCATGCGCGACCATTATCTGCTGAAAGGCGTCGATTACTTCATAGATAAAATGGGGCTGAAAATAGAGGTGGGCCGTGGCGACGTCAAAATAGCTGTTGTGCTGTGCGGCAAGAGGATCGGCGTTGAGCACCGTCAGAAGACGATCCAGATACTGTTCGCGCCCATAATTGGCATCCCAGTAGTAAGTCAACGCCGGCAGGTGAACGACGGCGCCGGGATCGCTCTCCTTGGCCACAAGGTAGGTCACCTTCTGCAGGCGAGCAAAATCCTTTACGCTGCCTTCCCACGTGTGGCCAGGCGCCGACGCATCCCAGATGTCGGGTTCGTTCCACACCACCCAGTGGTCGATGGCTCCTCCATACTGCTCCACGGCGTGCCGCACGAAGGCGGCCCATAGATTGGCCGGATCGTCGATCGGCGCGCTCAAACCGGCGGGCAGGCCGCCGTCTCGAGCCCAGCCAGGCAGGCCAATGAGCAGCCCGACGACCTGCCGTCCACGGGCCACTTCGGCTGCGATCTGCGCGTCACTGACGGTAGGCGTCCAGCTATCCGGCCCGGCGGCCTGTATTTCGGCCCAGTTCAACGTGATCCGCGTCCAGGCTGCGCCCAACGCGTCGGCTTGCTCGGGATCTTCGTAAGCTTCGACAATGCCGAAGCGCCAGTCGGGATGAGGGTTGTCCTGAGCCAGAGCAGGATGCGGCGCTGCCAGAAAGAAGAGCAGTATGAACGTACAGAAGGGCAGAAAACGCATTATTTCTCGTTGCGTAAGCCTCCGGCTTGCGCACGGCCCACACGCAAGATGCTTGTGCTACGGACGGTAGTTCATGATCAACAATTCCGTAACCGGCCCTCGCCTGTGCGTCTTGCTGTTGATGTTGCGCCGGGCCTGAACTTGTTCAATGTGATAATCGTGGCCTTGATAGAGATTATAGACGAGCGGTGCGCTGGAGTTGCTGAGCATAACTTGACAGCCGCGCGCGGTTAGCTCGTGGACTGCCTGCGCCAGGCGGCGGTGGTCTCCGTCGTCGAACCCATAGCGGCTGTAGCCGGTGAAGCTGCTGGTGGCATTGAGCGGCACGTAGGGCGGATCGAAATAGACAAAATCGCCGCGTCCTGCGTCCGCAATGGCCTCGGCAAAGTCTTCGTGGCATAGATCTACGCCCTGCAGGGCCTCTGATGCAGCATACAGGCGCTCTCTGTCACATATTTTCGGCCGTTTGTAGCGGCCGAACGGCACGTTAAACTCCCCTTTTTGATTTTCACGATAAAGACCATTGTAACAGGTCTTGTTCATATAAATGAGGCGCGCAGCGCGTTCGACGGGGCTCAATTGCCTGGGATTCTGAGCGCGCACTTCGTAATAATACGACTTTTCATTCTTGTGTGGTTGGAGCGCGGCGATGAGCGCTTCCGGCTGGTCGCGCACCACCCGGTAAGTCTCCACGAGTTTCCAGTTGCAGTCGGAAAGGCGCGCGGCGGCCGGCTGCAGGTGAAAGTAAAGGGCGGCGCTTCCTATAAACGGCTCGTAGTAGCGGCGAATCGCGTCTCCTGGTGGTAGAAACGGCTGGTACTGGCTCAGAAGGCGGCTTTTGCCTCCGGCCCACTTGAGGAAAGGAGCAGCTTCGGCGATGAAAGGGCGGCTGGATGATGGCATATGTCGATTATAGCGAGGGCTACGCTTGCTCGGTATCAGGTTCTAAGTAGAGGCGGTTTTTGGCTTCGGCTTCAATGCGCTCGCGACTGTATAGCATAGGATGATACTCCCCTTGTAGCCAATCTTCAATGCCGTCCTGATAATGGTCGCTCGCCGGATGCCCGGACTGGCCGCCGGGTAGCGCGCTGACGCTATTATCCCAGGCGCCAACGTCAAGGATCATGCGACAACTGGCGATCACGTGTACGGCAGCGGGAGGGAACTTTGGCGCCACGCGCGCCTGGTTAACAGTATAAGCGTCTCCACCAAGCGGCTGCGAAACATCTTTCCAGAGACGTCCGACGAGCGGCATTCGCGCCAGATGATGCTTGAACTCGACATAATGTAAGCGTCCCCATTGCCATCCCCCTTCCCGCTTGCCAAATTGTGCGCGCAGGATCTCGAGCGCACTTTCTAGGGCGTCCGGCAGCAACGGCTCGACCGCACCTACCCACGGCGGCGCTCCTTCTGCCAACCAGCGCAAAGCCAATTCGACGGCGATATCGTGAAATGGATGCGTTGGAAGGTCGTCCAGGCCACTTTCGTCCAGTAGCTCGCGACCCAGGGTGTCTCCAACTGCCTGGAAAATCGCTGCGCGCGTGAAACAGACCAGCCAGCCGTAGGCCAGTGTGGGCGCCACTTCATCTGCACGCATATCGCCGTTCCAGCCGCGCAACCGGTGCATGGCACGTTCTACCGCGTCGCTCAAGGCGGGAAGCGGCGCCTCTTGCATCGCAGCCAGCGCCATTTGCACGAATCGGCGCGCGGGCAGTGAAACCGTGTCATTCTGGATGAGCGCGTGGCGCCCCACGTTCAGCGGCGCGAGTTCCTGGATCAGCTCGGCGATGCGCGCGGCGCGGTACGGCGCCTGCCACTCGCCGCCGAGCAGGTATGGATAATCATCGCCCGTCACGCGATTGTTGGCAGTTACGATGTATCCCTGTGGCGGATTGAACAGCGCCGGCAGATCGCGATCGTCGATCCAGCCCTGCCAATCGTATTCGCCGCTCCAGCCCGGCGCCGGCACAAGCCCTTCACCATTGCCCCGTAGCGGAATTTTGCCGGGCATCAGGTAGCCGATGTTGCCTTCACTATCTGCGAACACGAGATTCTGTGAAGGGAAGGCCCAATCGCGTACAGCGTCGCGAAAATCGTCCCAGCCGGCCGCCCGGCAAATACCCAGAACGGCCCTCAAATGATTATTTTCGTCTTGACTCACCCAACGGAGGGCCAGCGCCCGTGTTTCTCGCGCTAATAAGTCGGAAATCACAGGTCCGTGACGCGTGTAACGCACATGTTCCACCAGCGGCGCGCGTTGCCCGCGAATCTGAATGACCTCTTCACAACTTTCAGCGCGTTCCCAGCCGTTCTGTACCTCGTAAAGGGCGGGATCTTGAGGATCAAAGCGCTCGACGTAAAGATCCTGAATATCAGGATAAGCGTTTGTCACCCCCCAAGCGACGTCTTCATTGTGGCCAATTATAACGCCGGGCACACCTGGCGTCGTGAATCCTGATACATCATAGCGGCCGCCGACGAGGTGGTTTTCATACCACATGGCGGGCACAAGCGGGGGTAAGTGGGGATCGTTGGCCAGCATGGCGCGACCTGACTCTGTCCACTGCCCGTTGACGACCCAATTGTTGCTGCCGATACCGGAGCCAGCGGGCATTTGTGCTAGAGGTAAG
>JAICPS010000706.1 GCA_025929715.1 Anaerolineae bacterium
GCTTACCACCCATGACGTCGGGATTAAGTGTAATGCGCGGCAAATCTTTCATGTCGTCAACTCCAGGCTATTTGAAACATCATAGTACATCAAGAAATCAAAAAAATCACAGTTCAAGACAACGACCGCCACACCTCCAGCTTGCTCCGCAGTCGCCGGATCACCTCGTTGGTGAATTCGTCCGTCTGCGCGCTGCCGCCGAGGTCGGAGGTGCGCACGCCGTCGTAGACCGCTTCGAGGGTGGACTCGTAGATGGCGCGGCTGATGCGTTTCGCTTCCGCTTCCTCCATGTGGCCGAAAAGGGCGGCGCCGGCCAGGATCATGGCCATGGGGTTGGCAACGTTGCGCCCTTCGAGCGCCGGGGCAGTGCCGTGCGGCGCTTCGGTCATCACGCAGTCGACCTGGTCCTCGTCGTCGATGGAAATGACCTGCGATTCCGAGCCGGCAATGGAACCAAAAAGGCGCAGCACCAGGTCTGACATCAGGTCGCCGTCGCGGTTTAGGCAGGGGATGACCAGCGGCTCGCCGTCGGCTGAGAGCAGCAGCGCAAAGGTGGCGTCGATGAGCTGCGGCTCGTAGCGCACGTCGGGATAGCGCGCCGCGGCGTCGTCCAGCTCTTCTTTGAACATGCCTTCGTAGACCGGGCTGACGGTGTATTTGGGGCCGCCAAAGACCTTGGCGCCGCTCTGCCGGGCGTGCTTGAAGGCGAACTCGGCCACGTGGCGGCAGACGCGGCGGCTGATGCGCTCGGTGCGAAACGCCGCTTCGTCCAGGGAACCTTCTTCGCCCTCGCGCCACTCCTCGGCGTTGTAGGCGTCGCCCACGGCCATGCGCACGACGCTGATGGGCGCGAAGACGCCGCCGACGGGCCGCACGCCGGGGATGCGCCGGCCGACGCGCAGGATCACTTCGGCGCTGATTTCCTGGCGCAGGATGGCATTGGGGCTGCCCACGTCCTTTTTGGCCTCGGGGGTGATGGTGGCGGCCTTGATCGCCAGCCGGTGCCGGCGCATGGCCTCGGCCGCCTCGTGCACCACGCCGTTGTTCGTCTCGCGGCGCTTTTCCAGGCTCAAATCAAAGCGCACGAAGTCGGTGGCGAAACCGGTGACGCCGGGGTCAATCACCCGCAGCGCTTCTTCTAATAGTTCCTGCCCGGTCTGGTCGCCTTGGAGAACGACGATCGTTTTTGTCATGGGGTCTCCTTCGTGGGTCGATTGCAGACGATTCTACAAGCGGGGTGGGTTGGTGACAAAGTTAGAACCGCAAAATCGATATTTCTCAGCTTCAGGCACGTTTACGTAGGAGTGCGAGATAGCGAGGAATAACCGCTGTATAGAGCCAGTACCAGAAGGGGCGAGCCGGGTAATCCCAGGCGCCGAGGTGGTGGACGACGTCGGCGCCGAAGCCAGACTTGAAGCGCCAGACGCCCCACATGCTGTCGCTTTCTACGAATTCGTCCGGCGCGCCCCAGAAGTCGTAGACGCGGCAGCCCTGCGCTTTGGACCAGCGGATCGCCTCCCATTGCAGCAGGTAGTTGGGCTGGCGGTTGCGCTCGCGCTCGCTGGACGCCCCGTACATGTAGATGGCGCGCCCGCCATAGGCAACGACGATGACGGCCGCGAGGGGAACGCCCTCATATTCGGCGATGAACGGTTGGGCCATGCCCGCGTCGTAGAACGACTGCCAGGCGTCCAGGTAATATTCGGACGGGCGGATGGTGAATTCATTACGCTCGGCGGTGGTCTCGTACATGCGCGCGATGGTCGGGAAGTCATCCGGGGCGGCCCGGCGCACGACCACATCCTGGCGCGCGCAGTAGCGAATGTTGTAGCGCGTCTTCGATTTCATGTTCGCCAGGATGTCGTCTTCGGAGGAGGTCAGGTCCAGCTCCACCGTGTTACGGAACTGGATCTGGTCGCCCGAAAAGCGCCAGCCGCGCGCCTGCAGCGCATCGCGCCAGGCGTGACCCGTGGGGTCGGGCGTTTGTTCGTGCGGGTCCGGCCCGCGGCTGAGCACGACGTCAGGATCGATCTTGATAAAGATGGCGCGTTCCTCGCGGGCGACCCCTTCGAGCTCCTGTAGCATCATATCGCGCAGGGCCTCGTCGGCATAGTCGAGAAC
>JAICPS010000602.1 GCA_025929715.1 Anaerolineae bacterium
TACAAGTCGCGATTTCTTCCTTGACTACGTAGCGGTCAACGTCACATATCAACCATAAGCGAAAGGTAGACCCGCACACGCCCCGGTATGGCCACAAATGCGCCCGTCAAGCGCAACGGTCCGGAGCCACGAAGAGACGGCTGAGCAGCGCCAGGCGTGGAGAGCGTTCGGCCCGTCGAACACCTCCTGTCCCAACTGACCGTACGGGCCGGGCCCGGCCGATACGGCGCGGACCTGCTACCTCTGGAGCGCGATAATTGTTTCCGGAAAAAGCGGGCTCCAGGCCGGTCGTGTGGTTGGGCGCCGCGCGCGGGGTATTAACAGCAAAGCAAGCAGCTAAATGCAAAGAGGCCATCACCCTCCACGCAGGCGCGCAAGGAACCCTAACACACGCTGAATATGAGCCAGTAGCGCCAAATTCCGCTCGTCGAGGTCCTGTGCTCGTAATTCTGCCGTCCTACCTCACTGCGTGTAAGTTGATTGCTTCCCAATGCTCGATTAACTTGCCGTTATCCACGCGGTGAATATGGATCGCCGTGATGGTTATCGCTTTCCCGGTGGGCTCGATACCTGCAAACGCAACTTGTGGCGTCCCTTGCACGCGCCAGCGGGTCACCACTTTGTCTCCTTCGGCAATTTGATCCTCGATCGTTACCATGAGATCAGGGAAAACTGCAAGCGATCCGGCGATGGCTTGCCGGTAACCTTGCAAGTTGAGAGGCTCGCCGCTCGGCAAGTAACTGACGAAACTGGGATCGGCCAGCTCGTCGAAAACCGGTAATTGCCTTTGATTGAGTACTTCGTCATAGTAACGACGAACCAGGGTTTTATTGGACTCTAACATGCGACTTGGACCTCCTGAAGGCTACGAACGTACCGAGTCTGCTAGCGGAGCCGGGCTCGCGTTTGCGTTTCATCCTCCGCCTCTCACTTGATGCAGTCACTGTAACGCCTGACCTGTGGCCCGGAACGCGGCCGGTGTCCAGTGTGTCAGTCGCTCTCCATCAGGTCTCGCAGAATCCACCGTTTAGTCGTTATTGCAGACATGCCCGGCTTCTCCTCCAACATGATAGCGCGTTCTCGCCACTTTTCATCATGTTGTTCACAGCACGAACCAATGCAGCCACACCCAGGAGAGAAGCTGGTCGCGTTGGCCCGCGCTTGCACTCGCTCTTAGTTCACGACCCGTCAGGTCGGCGCGAAACAAGGCGAGCTGCAACGGTCATCCGGCCAGGCGGCGCCGAGCAGATTCGCCACCAAGCCAAAACCGAGCTGGCCGTTCTGAAGGGAACCTAGCTCAAAGTTGCGTTATATGCTCTTGTTGGGCGCCTTGAACATTGTATAATATTTATTAGGCCTATATATCGCTAAATTTCCCGCAAAGTTGCGTTATATGCCCTTGTTGGGCGGCTTGAACACTCCGATATTCAATGTGCACAGGTGGATCAATTCATGCAAGCTGCTGCGAATGATGCCGACATTCGCAGAAAAGAAAGGGGTTGATCGCATGTCGCCAGAAGACAATAAAACCATTGTGCGCCGTTCGTTTGAAGAACTCTTCAATCGACAAAACGTCGCAGTCGTGGATGAGCTGATGAGCGGCGACTTCATCCACCATGGGCCGGGGACTCGTGTGCTTCGCGGCTCCGACTTCTTGGATCAAATAAGGTCCCGGATCATCTTCCTTGCCTTTCCTGACCTCCACTTCACGATTGAGGACATGATCGCCGAAGGCGAAAAGGTCGTGACCCGCTGGACCATTCGGGGCACCCACCGCGGCGAGTTTATGAGGCTGCCACCAACAGGCCACCAGGTCACCTGGAGCGGCATCAATATTACGCGCGTGGTGGGTGGCAAGATGGTGGAAGATTGGGTGGAACAAGACACCCCTGGCCTAATGCAGCAGCTGGCTGGTGCGCTCCAATCTGGGCAAACTGGTGGCTAAAAGTTCATAGGCAGCGAACAGGCGCGTGACCTAACTGCGCCCTTTGGGCGTGCTCTAGTATGCCGTCAGCGCCGTGTCCCTGCTTGCAGCCGGCGCCGCTGCGCCAGGCAGCTGAGGCCGACATGGGGCAGGCGACAAACCAAGGAGGGCATGGCCTGCGCCAATACAAATGAGCACACGAGAATGCTGGAGTGAGCCCGTGCTCTGAACGGCATCCCAACAGGAGGCCTCTATGCCCCGTATCGAGATCCGGGAATATATTCAAGCCCCACCTGAACAGGTGTGGACCTTCCTTTCAGATATTCGGCGCGGCCCGGAATGGGTGACCGTCATGAAGGAAGTGCTGTCGGTCAGCGACGAACCGCTTCGTCAGGGGAGTTCCTATCGGGAACGTTCTAAGATTGGCCCTAGCACCTCCGTTACCGAATGGCATATTACCGAATTTGAGCCGCCCCGCCGCCAAGTGCACACTTGCCGCGAGCCCAGTTTATACGCCAGGCTTACCGTGGAGGTCGAACCGGAAGGGAATGGGACGCGTTTGCTCCATCGCACGGACTATCGTCTGATGCCCGTGTTTCGCCCACTGGGGTGGCTGTTAGAGCAGCTCTTCGCTCATCGGCTGATGACCCAGGAGATGCGGCAGACGGTGACCAATGCCAAGAGGATTTTCGAAGCGGGCCAAGTGGCGTAGGCTTGGCCCTTCATCTATCGTCCGCCCAATAATGGCAAGCAGTTAACGTTGCTCCGTAACGCAACTGATGCCTTTGTTAGCCGGCCGCCATTGCAGCGTCTCGACAGGGAAAATTAGCAGGAGGAAACATGTACGAGGAACACGAACCCGGGAGCGCCAGTGATGGGGAACAGGGGGTAGAGGAGA
>JAICPS010000670.1 GCA_025929715.1 Anaerolineae bacterium
AGGGCCATACCGTTCCCTGCGTTAAGCGTGAAATTGCGATTCTTCATGATGATTTTTCTCCTTCCGGTTGAATTGACCTCGATTATGGGGTGTGATGGCGGTTTTGTGTTGGGTCGTTGGGTGGAGAGTTGCGTATAACTTTGGTTATAGAGACTGGCGATTGGGCACTGTTGACTGTCCGCTGTCCACCGTCGGCCCTTAAAGATGCACGATTCCGCGGCGGAGGGCTTCGGTGGTGGCCTGCGTGCGGTCGTCCACGCCGAGTTTGCCCAGAATGCTGTTGACGTGGGCTTTGACTGTGCCTTCCGTGATGTTAAGGGCCTGACCGATTTCACGATTGCTCTTGCCATCGACGATGAGGCGCAATACATCCAGCTCTCGCTCCGTCAGGTCCGGCATCGTGACGCGTTCTGCCAGTCTGGCGGCAATCTGGGCCGGAATGTGCCGTTGTCCGGCGTGGACGGCGCGAATGGTGTCCAGAAGCTCGCCCCGGGGAGTATCCTTGAGTAGATAAGCGCGGGCGCCCGCTTGCAGGCCACGGTAGATGTCTTCATCGCCATCGTAAGTAGTGAGGATAATGATGCGCGCGTCGGGAGCAGCCGCGCGAATGGCGGAGATAGCTTCGACGCCGCCTGTTCCGGGCATGCGCAGGTCCATGAGGATGAGATCAGGACGGTGCAGCCGAAAAAAGTCTATGGCGGCCTGGCCATCAGCTACCTCGCCGATCACTTGCATGTCGGGCCGGCGGTTGATCATTGCCGCCAATCCCTCGCGAACCACTGGATGGTCGTCCGCAATCAGGATGCGAATGATCTGGTCCTCAGCCACCGTTTTCACTCCTCTGGCGGATTCGCGTTGTCCTGGTTTAGCGGCGCAAAACAAACGACCTGAGCGCCCTTGCCCGGTAGCGATGAAATGTCCAGAAGAGCGTTGATGCGCGAGGCGCGTTCCTGCATGCTGGTAAGGCCAAATCCGCCGGTCGAATGCCCCGTATCAAAACCGCGCCCGTCGTCGGCCACCACGAGCACCACCTGCCGCTGGCCATAGCTCAGAGAGATATCGACGCGCCCGGCGCGCGCGTGTTTCAGCGCATTGCCGAGCGCTTCCTGAGCAATGCGCAACAGCTCGCTTTCGGTGTCGGGCGGCAGAGGATGGGGCGCGCCCTGAACCTGGAGTCGAACGATAGGCGCGCGGGCGGGCGCCATCTGTGCAACCAAACGTTGCAAGGCCGTGCCCAGATCAGCCTCTTCGAGCATCTGTGAACGTAGCGCCCACACGGAGCGCCGGGCTTCGCCAAGGCCGCTGCGGGCCAGCTCACGGGCGCGCGCGAGGTGCTGGGCCGTGGCCACCGGCTGCGCGCTCAAAGTGTCCTCGGCGGCTTCCAATTGGATGACAATGCCCGTAAAGCTCTGCGCCAGCGTATCATGAATCTCACGCGCCATGCGACTGCGCTCTTCTAGAACCGCGCTGCTCTGCGCCGCCGTCTGCTCGCGCGCGACTTGCACGCTCCGCTCGAGGTGGTGGGCAAAGAGCCAAACAAGCCAGCCGGTAAGAATGAGGAGCAGCCACCAGAAGGCAGCAATCGTCAGTAGTTCGCCGGCGGTCTGCACAGCACCGACCGGCGCGTCAGTGAGCCCGTTTAATTCGGCGAGGCCCCAACCGGCAACGAAGAGGGCATCCAGGATGACCCACAGGCGCAAAAACCAGCCGCCAATCAGCATTCCGGCAAGAATAATGCCCAGCAAGTAGAAGGCGTTGACCGGATGGCGAATACCGTAGAAGATGCCGTTGAAGGTTGCGATGATATTGACTGCGGCCACCAGCCAGCTCGCGGCAAGGGGCACGCTGCTTGCGCTTTGGCGACGGTAAAGAAGCGCGCAGATGAGTGTAATCGCCAGGAGGAATAGGCCATCCCAGGGAAAGAGCAAGGGGCGCAAGAAGCCGAGGACGCCTAGCAGGAGATAAGCCACAGAGACGGCAAGCGCGCCCGATAATGTGGCGCGCAAAAGTGAGGCCCGCAGGTCCAACTCATATGTGTGATTTGGCGGCAGGTGGCCCCACTGCGCTGGCCGCCAATGCGGCAGGCGGATTTGAGCGGGCATTGGAGGTCAACTCACGGCGCTGAAGGCATGGCGCTTCGCGTTGATCTGCTCGCGCAGCTTCTCGGCGGCGGCGCGCGCGGCGTCCATAAAATCAGGACCGGCGGAGGCGTAAATGACGCTGCGGCTGGCGTTGATCAGAGGACCCGCAACGGTATCTGGCCCATAGCGGACGGCGGCGTCGAGATCGCCCCCTTGAAGGCCGACGCCAGGTATGAGGAAGGG
>JAICPS010000021.1 GCA_025929715.1 Anaerolineae bacterium
CGGCACGGCGCGGATCAAGCCCAGGGTGTAGGGGTGCCGGGGCTGGTAGAAAACGTCGTCGACGGGACCGATCTCCACGATTGCGCCAGCGTACATCGTCGCCACGCGGTCGGCCAGCTCTGCGGCGAGGGAAAGGTCGTGCGAGATGAAGATCATGCCAAACTGCTCCTGCTCTTTGAGCTGGCGCAATAAATCGATGATCGTGCGTTGGGTTAGAATATCCAGGGCCGTGGTCGGCTCATCCAGAATCAGGATCTGCGGGTTCAGCAACAGCGCCAGGGCGATCAACACCCGTTGGCGCATCCCGCCGCTCAGTTCGTGCGGGTAGGCCTTGATCACACGTTCTGGGTCCAGTTGCACGAAGCGAAGCAGTTCCATGGTCCGCCGCCTCACTTCCTTACGCTCTTTCCAACCATGCGACCGAGCGGTGTCCCATACCTGTTCCCAGATACGTAAGACAGGGTTGAAAGCGTTCAGCGCAGACTGAAAGACAATGGCGCATTCGCTCCAGCGGAAGCGGCGCAAATCCGCGTCGTTAAGGCGCAGAACGTTTACCTCCTTACCATCACGGCGATAGATAATGTTGCCGTTGGTAACCTGCGCCGTTTTTGCCAGGAGACGTACGATAGCCAAACCCAGCGTAGTCTTGCCCGAGCCACTTTCACCTATCAGCGCCAGGCTCTCGCCGGGACGGAGGTTTATGGTCACCCCGCGCACAGCCTGCACAGGGCCCCGCCTGGTCAGATAGTGGACGGAAAGGTCGTCCAGGCTAAGCGGCCATTGCTGCCCTGCGCTTGATTCGTTCACTGACAAATGTTCTTGTCGCGCCATTTTACGCATCCGTTCTTAATCGCGGGTTGAAAACCAGTTCCAGGGAACGGCCCATCGTGATGACTGCCAGCTGGAATAGGGCGATGGCCACGACCGGGCTCATGATGTACCAGATGCTATCTTTAAAGAAAATGGCGCCCCTGGTCCAGGCCAGGCTGATCATCACGCCCCAGTTGCTACCAGAGATGGGCACCAATCCGAGGAACACGAGGCCGACCATCTGGTAAACCGCGCCCGTCATGGCCAGCGTGAAGCTGATGATAATGTACGGCATCATGTTAGGGACAATTTCGCGGAAGACGATGTGCCAGGTGCCCAGGTCCAGCGAGCGCGCTGCTTCGACGTAATCGCGCTCTTTTAAGGACAGGGCCTGGGCGCGCACGGCGCGCAACAGCGCCGGCCAGCTTAGAAGTCCCAGAATGACGCCCAGGAGCAAGAGGCTCTTGAAATTGATCAGCGCGGCCAACACAGCCAACAGCGGGAATTGCGGTATGGTCAAAACAATGTCGGCCACTGAGGTGGTAGCGTTGTCGATGTTGCCGCCAACCAATCCGGCCAGGGTGCCAAAGGTGACGGCAATGAGCGTTGACAGGACGGCCGCGATGACCGCCGTCTGGATGACGTCGCGACCGCCGTTTACAATTTGGGAAAAAACGTCTCGTCCCTGGTGATCGTTACCCAGCGGGTGTTCGAGCGAAGGAGGCTGGTAGATCATGTCAATCTTTGTTTGCGTATCTAAGTCTACAAAGGTAGGACCGAGATATGATATCAGCAGGATCAAGACGACGAACAGGAAACCAGCAAAACCGATTTTGTTGTAGCTCATAATCCGCAGGGTCACGCGGACGGAGTGGCCAATGTTTTTCAAGGCGAACCACAGTTTGCCCAGCAGAGACGGTTGCTTTTGCTCCATAATCACCTCACCGCTTGCGACCAAGCTTGATACGCGGATCGATCCAGCTATACAGGATATCCGCGAAGAGGTTGGCGAAGATGACAGAAAGGGTGATGATGACGAAGATCGCCTGCATCACCGTGTAGTCGCGCCGCTGGATGGCCTGGATCAGGCGGATCCCAATGCCCTCATAACGGAATACCGTTTCGATCAGCGCCGCTCCGCCGACGACAAAACCAATGGCGATGGTCACCTGCGTAAAGAGAGGCAGAGCCGCGTTACGGCCGACGTAGGCAGACACAATACGGCTACCCTTCAAACCCTTCGCCCGCGCCACCGTGACGTAATCTTCCTCCAGAACGCTTATGGTGCTGCTCTTCATCGTCAGCATCCAGCCGCCTAGCGTCGTCAGAACGTAGGTGAAGATGGGCAGCGAAGCGTGGAAGAAGACGTCTTTGATGAAGGCCAGGGACAACTCCGCTTCGACGCCCGGCGAGAGCGAGCCGCGCATCTGGGCGATAGGTACGATGCCCCACTGAACGCCTAACCAGACGACAAGTAAAATCGCGATTAGATAATTCGGCACGGACGTGGTAATTGAGGCGAAGACGGTCAGGATTTGGTCTAGAACGCCTTCACGACGGTAAGCCATGACCAGCCCGAGGAGGATGCCGATTACAAAACTGATCATCAGCGACACGCCGACGCTGAAGATTGTCCATGGCAGGAAGCGAACGATGACCGAGCTTACGGTAGTGCCTGGCGAGAGAATGGACCTGCCCAGATCGCCACGGATCATGCTGGCGAGATAGTCGAAGTATTGGAGGAGTACCGGCTGGTTCAGGTCAATAGCAAAGAGGGACGCTGCGCGATCATAGGCTTCGTGGTAGGGAATGCCCTGCTCGAGAACGAGCTGGTTCACATAGACGTCGATGGGATTGCCAGGTAGAAGCCGGATAAGAAAAAAGGTGAGCGTAGTGACGACGAATGCAATGGTCAGCGCCCTGGCTATACGGCGCATAAAATAGTTCGCAGCCAATCGGCGCAGCCAGGGGATGTAAATAAGCTGTCGAGTTCCGGCGGGCGCCTGAGTTAGTGGTGCTGTATCCACACGTTACCTCTCATTCTTGTTCATTCGTACATCAGAACTTCAGCTCGTTGGCGGAGGAAAGTTGTCTGAACTGGTACCCAATCGCTGACGATCTCGTCCACCGGCACGCCGGAATTGAGCGCGTGGCGCACGCTGTCCGTCCCAATCAGGCGATCGAAATGTAACGCTTGGAATGTGATTGTCTCCGGATGAAGCGCATTGACGGCCGCCAGAAGATGAAGGACGACCGTGACGGATCGGAGCCAATCGCGATCCAGAATATGGAGCTGGACGCCCGAACAAAGCTCGCCAGCCCATTTGCCGCCTGTTGGTACAAATTGAATTGGCCGGAAGCCAACACCTGGGAGTTCTAACCGGTTCATCGAATCGGCCAGAGCCTGTCCATCCAGCCATGGCGCACCGGCGATCTGAAAGGGAAGAGGCGTGCCACGCCCTTCGCTGAGGTTGGTGCCCTCCAGCAGGCACATGCCGGGGTAGAGGATAGCAGACTCCAGTGACGGAAGGTTAGGCGACGGCGCGGCCCAGATCAACCCTGTATGGTCGAACCACATATTGCGCTTCCAACCTGTGCATGGCAATATCTCCACTCTGGCGTTAATACCCCACACGTCGACATACAACTTCGCCAGCTCGCCAATGGTTAATGCGTAACGAATGGGCAATGGGCCCGCTCCGACGAAACTTGCAAAATCTGGCTCGAGCACAGGTCCCTCGACGATCTCGCCGCCTATCGGATTAGGGCGGTCGCAGACGATGACCGGCAGCCGATGCGCGGCGGCCGCCTCCAGAACGTAGTGTAGGGTTGTAATATAGGTGTAGAAGCGCGCGCCGACCGCTTGAATGTCGAAGACCAGCAGATCCAGCCCTTCTAACATCGACGCGGCAGGTCGCGTGGCGTCGCCATAAAGGCTGTGAACCGGCAGGCCGGTTGCTCTGTTGACGCTCGAAATCACGGGCACTCCTTCTGCTAAGGCAACGTCAATACCATGCTCCGGCGCGAAGAGGGCGACGAGCCTGCCGTCGTCCAGCCGCCGGAGGGCGTCCACGCTGCTGCTGAGATCAGGTAGGATGGCGCTGGCGTTCGTGACGAGGCCAAGGCGCTTTCCGGCAAGTAAGTGCGAACAGCGCTCAGAAAGAACGGTGATGCCGGGCTCAACCATCCCAGGGCTTTCTCAACGGCTATCCGGATCGTCAACAGCAGGACTGTTACCGTCATTCATTATACTCTCCTCTGGCGCGTCGATGAGGTTCTTCAAGATGCTTGAGCCTAATTGGCGATTAACGTGCAATTCGACCCGTAGGCGAGAGCGATCCGCACGGTAGGTAGATAGAACATATTCTACCGGCCGGTCGTCAATTCCGTAGGTGATGCGCTCCATCGTCAGAACGGGCTCCTTTGGCTCAATTGCCAGCAAGCCGGCCGTTGCCTCGTCGGCGCAGTCAGCCTCGACGAGCTGCACAGCCCTGGTTGGATAGACAGCATAACGAGTCTGCAATATATTGTAGAGGGATTGGTTCGCCAGGTCTATCTCGTCCAATCCAGGGAATGCCTCTTGCACCAGATGGGTGTTCTCTACGGCGATTGGCACGCCGTTGACGAGACGCTGTCGACAGATGCGAGTGAGGGCGCTACCGGGCACGATGCCGAACACCTCTGCCTTACGGTCGTCAGCCAGTACGACCTGGATGCTGAGGATGCGAGATCCTGGGACCAAGCCCTGGGATTGCACTTCCTCGGTAAAGCCGGTCAGGCGCTGGAGGTTATGCTCGATCTTTGGATCGGCGGCTACGAAGGTTCCCTTTCCCGGGACAGTGTAGAGCCAGCCATCGCCAACAAGCTGCTGGAGCGCCTGCCGAACTGTCATGCGGCTGACGCCTGTCAACTCGCTCAACTCGCGCTCGGAAGGGGCCCTCTGGTGCGGAAGAAGCTGCTCATGTTTGATCGCATGCAAAACCAGGTGACGGATTTGCCGGTAAAGTGGTTCGGCACTGTGGCGGTCAATACTGGAGGCGTCAAGTTGTTTCATGATCTACGACTAGAATATTCTGGTATAGACCAATCTAGTCCACACTATACGGCTAAAGAGCCCCCAAGTCAAGCGTTTTCGATTGCGAAGTTCGTCATGGTAAGCTCTGGCGCAACAATCGTAACCAGTTCCCGTGCATGATAGAGGCCACGTCGATCCTGGCATAGCCTCGGTCCAACAACAGACCAACCAATTTTTGCAGGTCGGCAATGGTGTCGAGGTCGGAGGGCGATTGATCGCGACCGAAACCGCCATCCAGGTCGCTGCCGATGGCGGCGTGACGGCTATTCCCGGCCAGTTGGCAAACGTGGTCAACGTGGTCGGCTACGTCGGCCAGGGTAAGATTCGCGTTGCTACTCTCACCGACAATCCAGCCCGGGCACAACATCCAGGCATCGAAAGCCAGGCCGACAACGCCATCGCGCTGAAAAATGGCCTGCAACTGCTCATCACTATATTGCCGCTGATGAGGCACCAGCGCCCGGCAATTATTGTGGCTGGCCAAGACCGGTCCTTCGAATCGCTCGAGTGCCTGCCAGAATGCCCGGTCGGATAGATGAGTCAGATCGAGCAGAAAACCTAGCCGAGCCATTTCAGCGAGTAACAGCTCGCCCAATGGCGTGAATCCTAGCTCGGTGCCCGTTCCGCCGGCATAGCGACCGGGGCCATAGTGCGCCGGTCCGATGATGCGTAGGCCGGCTGCCCACCACTCCGCCAACTGCGCCGGCCCGAGGACAGGATCGGCGCTCTCCATGCTGATAATAATGCCCGGCGGTGGCAAGTTGCCCGCGGCGGCCGTTTCCCAGGCTTCCCATTCGGCTACCTGGGTTTCCAATTCGGCAAGGGTGTTGACCAGGCGGATGTGACCCTCATGCGCCAGCGCCTGGTAATAAGCCAGTTGTCCTCGGGCAACAGCGTAGGCCTGTTCCGGAGAGAGGTAGTCCAGGTGCGGCACGCGGCGCCCGGTGGAACGAGCCAGCACGGTCGCAAAACAGAGAGCTACGCGCCCCTGCCGCATTTCAGGAAAAGCCACTGTGCCCTGCGCCCGTCCCGCCCCCGGCGTCCGGCCTTCCTGGGTGCGCAGGGTGTAGACCGATTGCCGCAAATCCCGGTTCCACTGCAAGGCATTCCAGGCAAGGTCCAGGTGACCGTCAACAATCAACATTTCTATGGCTCGTTAACCCATGCTCTTATCGTGCCCGGTCAGCAGCTCGGCTCCACCTGGCGTCACCAAAACCGCATCCTCCAGGCGAACAGCCGTTACGCCGGCGAAGTAAATACCCGGCTCTAGCAGAATCACCATGCCTTCTGCCAGCACCTGGTCGTCGTAGGGGACGATCCTTGGCGCTTCGTGCCCGGATACGCCAACACCGTGACCGGTGTGATGGGGATAAACAGGATAGCCTGCGCCGGCGATGAACTGGCGCACTTTGTGGTCAATGTCCCTGGCTACCACCCCAGGCCGTATCAGCGAAATGGCGAGTTCCAGAGCCTCGGTCACGATATTGTGCATGGCGACCTGCTTGCGCGTGGGTTCGTTGGGGTAGTAAGTGGCGCAGCTATCGCTCCAGTAGCCGTGGAGTTGTGTGCTCAAGTCGACGATCAGCGAATCGCCGGACCTTATTTCATGATCCAGTGGCCAACCACCGATGTTGTTGTCCGGCCTGTGACCCACGACACAATCATTGCCCAGCGGCACACGTTGCCCGGCTCTTTTCTGGATGGCGCCGTGCACGGCCGTCCACACGTCAATCTCTCGCTCGCCGGCAGCTACAGCCTGCCGCGCCGCAGCGTGCCCCAGGTCGGTCAGGGCGAAGTTTTCTCGCAGCCTGGCCAGCTCTTCCGCCGTTTTCACCATGCGCAGGGGTTCCAGCCAGCCGTCAATGGGGAGCGTCTCGGCGTCGGCGGGCAGCGCCGCCTGGAGAGTGCTGACGATCAGCAGGGTAGTGTCCGTCTCCTCCACGCCTACTTTGCCAGCTCCTTTGCGCGACTGGGACAGCAGCGAACGTAAGGTAGTACGCAGATGGTTGGCTGCGGCGATGGGTTGATCCACGGCATAGCTCAGGTAGGTGAGCACCTCACCGTCCGGCTCCTGGTCAAAGGAGCCGGCTGCAGATGCATAAACATCGGCCACCACCAGAGTGAAATGGCCGTCTTCGTACCAGACCAGCGGCGGTCCTCCGTCGAAGAGGCCAGGCCCTACCTGCACCGGCGGGTTATAGCCTGTCAACCACTTAACGCTGAAAAAGTTGGCAAAGAGCGCCCGGTTAATACCTTTGCCTTCGAGTAACGCTCGCGTCCGCTGTCGTTGTTCCTTATGCATCGTTATCTCTGAGTCAGCTACTCTTTCCTTATTGCAACGCCCCTCGCGCTGCCACCGGCCATACTACCTCGACCCTGCCGCGCCGGACACCGACCATGTGGTTGAAGAGGTTCCCCACCGCGCACCCGTGGTTGGGGATGAGGCTAACCCGCTCGCCGATTTGTGGCCGCTGCGCGCAGGCGCTGAAATCGACGTGCCCGTGTTCCTCTGAGAGTTGATAGATCACGGCCTTCGGGTATTCCAGAATCAGGCCGTGACCTTCCAGCCCCATCAGGTCGGAGGACAGCGTTTTACTGCCGGCGTCCAAAACGCCGCGCTCCCCGGTCGGCCGGCTGACCACGGTAGCTATGATCTTGAGCGCACACTCCTCCAGCGCCATCACCTCATGGTGGATGCCGTGCCGGTCACCGTAGACATACATACCGGCGCGGTGCTCGGTCACTTCCGGGTAGTGGTGCGCCCGCCAGGCGGCCGGCGAACCGCCGCCGCTGACGCACTCTACGTCGAGGCCGGCGGGCTGCAGTAGGCGTCGGACTTCGCGCACGAAAGGACCCACCGTCTCGCTGCTAGGATAGGTCATCAGCCCGGCAAAGCGCAGCCCCGGCAGGCGAGCGATGGTTCGCGCCAGATCTGCCGCCTCCGCAGGTGACCGCACGCCACAGCGATCCAGGCCGCTGTCAAACTCCACCAGGACGGGCAGTTCCAGCCTGGCGCCGCGCGCGGCCGCCGAGAGACCCTGCGCCGTAAATGCCGAGTCGGCGGTGACGCGAATGCTTATCCGGCGCGCCAGGCTCACCAGCCGATCCAGCTTGCGTGGGCCGATAATATTATAGGGAATGAAGATATCGCCGATCCCGGCATCGGCCATAACCTCGGCCTCGCTCAGCTTCTGGCAGGTGATGCCGACTGCCCCGGCCTCGACCTGCATGTGGGCAATCTGCGGTATTTTATGTGTCTTAATGTGCGGCCGGTTGGCGATGCCATGCCGATCCAGGAAGCGCTGCAGGCGGGCGATATTCGCTTCCAACACGTCCAGGTCGACGATGGCAACCGGCGTTTCTAACTGGTCGATTTCCCTGGCAGTCTCATTCACAGGCATCCGCAGGATTTCCCTTTTAATGGCTTTGGCGCATGAGGGCGAGGAAGAGCTGGTGGGTGTTGGCATTGACGGTGATGCTGCCGGTGGTGACGCGCCAGGCGGTTGGGGTGGAAACTTGCACGACGACCAGATATTTGTCGGTCGTGAATGAGGGGCCGGCACGCGCCACTTGTTGGGGCGGTGCGAGGAGCGTTATGAGCGCGAGAAGTATGAAGGAGAGGGCGCTCCAGCCAAAAGGAGCCTGGAGTTTGTCTCGTCGACGATTGCGGCTTTGCAGCGGGTCATGGTTTTGGTGCATCACGGCCAAGGATACCTTAATCGTTATTACGGACCCACATCGGCAAGTAGACGGGGTGTTCCAGGCTGGGCGGTGGCGCTGTGGACGGCACACCCCACGAGGGGCGGGCGGCGTTTTGCTTCAACAGTTCCATTTGCGAGCCGTCGCTGCGCATGAGCCAAAGATCCACGGTGCTCTCAGGGCTGGCGGCGCGCTCGAAGACCACGTACTCGCCATCAGGAGAGAGGCTAAAGGCACCGGCGAATTCGTCGGTAAAAGAGGTTAGCGGCGTGACGCTCGTCGCGCCAAAGGTGTACGCGTAAATGTTGGCATTGCTGCTGAAAGAGTCGGTGATGGAGAAGAGAAATATCGTGAATTATTGTTGCTGCTGGACAATTTTGAGCAGCTTCTGCCTGATGGCGCCGAACTATTGCGTCAGATCATGCACGCGGCCCCCGATGTCCGGCTCCTAGTGACATCGCGCGAGCGACTCAACTTGCAGGGGGAGTGGGTTTTCGCCGTGTCTGGCTTGCCCGGCGCACACGAGCGCGGAGCGACACATGAAGCCGTCGAGCTGGGTGACTCAGAGGCATTGTTCTTGGAGAGGGCGCGGCGGGCGCGACATGACTTTCAGCTCACCGCTCAAAACCGGGAGCAGATCGTGCGCATCTGCCTGCTCCTTGGCGGCCTTCCGCTGGCATCGAATTTGCCGCCGCGTGGGTGCAAACGCTTTCCTGCGGTGAGATTCTCAGCCAGATCGAAGAGGACATTGCCTGCCTGACCTCGAATCTACGGGATGTGCCCGAGCGCCACCGTAGCCTGCGGGCCGTATTAGAGCATACGTGGCGTAGCCTGACGGTGGACGAGCGGCATGCCCTAGCTTGTCTTTCGGCCTTTCGAGGTGGTTTCCGCCATCGGGCGGCTGATGAAGTGGCCGAGGCGGGCCTGGAGATGTTGCGCCGGCTGAGCGACAAGTCGCTCGTACAGCGCGACCCGGGCGGCCGTTACCATCTGCACGAGCTTCTGGATCGCTATGCAGCGGAGCGACTGGAAGCAGATGGGGCAGAGAGCGCCGTCGAACAGCGCCACCTGTCATTTTTCCTACAACTGGCCGAAACGGCGGCCTCACAGCTGCGCGGTCCCAAATCCGCGCAATGGTTGGCGCGCCTGGCTGGACGAAAGCCTCACTTTAAAGCGCAGGATGGGTGACCGCGCCGGGATTGCCGCTTCGCTGAGTAACCTTGGCGTTGTGGCCTACGAGCAGGGGGATTTTGACGCCGCGTGCGCCTATCTCGACGAAAGTGTCACGCTCAAGCGCGAGCTGGGCGACCGCTGGAGCCTGGCGCACTCGTTAGAAATGACGGGTGACTGGCTCTGCTCAATGGAAGCGTGGAGCAGGCTGCCAGGCTGTGGGGCGCGGCGGCTAAGCTGCGCGCTGCCATGGGCGCTCCGATGACGGCAAGAGACGAACGCCACTTTTTGGGCGATCATCGGGCAGCGGTGGAGCAGTTGGGCGATGCGCGTTATGAGGCTGCTTTTGCCGAGGGGCAGGCGCTGGCCCTTGAGGAAGCGATCGCGTGCGCGCAGCAGACTCTTGAAGTAGAAGGTTCGTAGTAGCATAGGCTGCCAACCTGTTCCCGACGCAAGCCAGCGGCTTACGCTATGAGCGGGCATGGTAGCGATTATTAATGAAGGCCGAGGCGCTGGGCGGCCTGGCGGCAGAGGCTGGCGCCCCCCGCCTGTAGCCATTCTTGCAAGCTAGAGCTTTCGCCGCTGCCTTGCTGGATGTCACCGTAGATGCCGGTGGTCCACACGTAGTAGCGTTGCGTTTCCGGCAGCCAGTTGTCCCAGCCGGTTCCGGCCGCGACGTGGCCGCCATTGTAGCCCGCAAAGGCGCGACCAATGTCGCCCGAGGTTTGCTGCAGCCGCTCTACGAAGTAGGCCAGGCCGCGGCGCGCGTTGGTGTCGGGATCGAGGCTATCCTCGCCGGGCTGGAAATGGAACGGCATCACCTGGAAGAGACCCTGGGCGCCGGCGGAGGAGATGGCGGCGGGATCGCCGCAAGACTCGACCTGCATAATGGTCGCTACAAGATTGGGATCCAGCTGATATTCCTCGGCCCAGGCGGCGATTTGCGGCGCCCAATACTGCACGGCGGGAGTGAAGCTGGGGGCGATCACTGGGGCGGCAGCGGCGGGGACTGCGCCGCTTGGCTGGCCGGACGGACCTGCCGTAGCAGATCCGGCAGATGTGCCAGGCGCTGCCGCAGCCGCTTCGTCGTTCGTGGCGACGTGCGTGGCGGGTGTAGGCCGGATCGCCAGAAGTAGCGAGACGATGACTGTAATGCTGGCCAGGATGACGACCATGCGCCGCCAACCGGGCACGTTGGAAACGGGGCGACCGTAAGCCGCGGTGCGCGGATACAGAGTGGGAGCGTAGTGAGCCAAAGGTTAACCCTCCCGGTGAATTTCAGCGCGCGCGTTGCGCGACACCAGCGTTGGCCAGTTGTTGCTATCGACGAATTCGAGGTTGTCGTCCGGCTCTTCCTCATCCTCAGCTTGCTCAGTATGCAGGAAGGGAGGCAGGTCATCGCTTAGCGGTACGAATCCGGGCAGGGCGACGCGACGGTGTGTACGTCGTAGGGTCAGCGGTGTCGCTGACGGTCTGCGCGCCGGGGAACGCTGAGCGCCCCCGACCGCCTTGTCTGGCGTTAGAGCGTCGAGGTTAAAGAGGTAGCCCCCGGCGACGGTGAAGGCGCCAATGAACAGGATGCGCGTGATCCAGACGAGCGTCGCCACGAAGATGGGCACGACCTCTAGAAGCTGCGCGCGGCTGAGCACTTCGTTGCCAAAGTCATGACCGAGCAGCGCCAGATTGACAGCCCACCAGGTCATGAGCGCGTTCATGGTAGCACCCAGAAGCCAGGCGCCCATCAGGTACCAGACTTCAGTCGGGGTCTGGCCGTCTTCTTCCTGGGGCAGGAAAAAGCGCAGCAAGCCGGCGAAGTCGATGGCGCAGAAGGCGATGGCCAGGACGGTGGCCCAGCGTAGTCCGGCGAAGCTGGCGCCGCCCAGAAAGTCGGTCAGGGCAAAGCGCGTTGTATCAAAGTTGAAAATCTCGAATGCCAGCAGAGCGACGAGGAACAGCAGGCCCATAACTGTCTGTCCACGCAGAGGCCAGACGCGGGCGGGTAAGGCATTCTCTCGTTGTGGCTGCCGCATTTCATAAATGGACTTTACAGCCATGATATGGTTACCTCCTACACGGGCCATAAGAACATATGTTCTAAGACTATAACTATATTATGCACGGCCGGGCCCGGAATGCAAGGATCTGAAGCATGTGGCTCCCTCCACAAACGAATGTTTTACGTACGCTTGACGGTCACCATAGAAATGCGTTCATGGTCGAGAAAAATACATCAATCGAGGCGCCCCAACCATTTTTTAAGGTAGCGGAAAAGCCAGAGGCGGCGCAGCAGGCGCTGCCAGTCACGCCGGCTTCCGATCTGGCGATCGGCGGCTTTGTGGCGGCTGTACTGGCGGACGGCGAAGCGGGTGGCAAGCCGGTCAACGGCGGGACGAATGCCGCGTAACAGATGGCCAAGATATGGGTGCGATTCCCAGATGGCAACGCGCGCGATGAAAGCGGCGCGGAACTCGTCTGGCGTTTGGCTGGGCGGGGTGGGCTGGCCCAGGCGGCGGGCGCTGTGCTGCAGGCGACTGTAGGCCCAGGAGAGGGTGTCGGTAGGCCCGCTAGAGCGCGGCCGACGCAGGAACCAGAACCAGGCGGCGAGAACCAGCAGCATGAGTATCAAGGCCAACCAGGGCGCGAAGGGGCGATTAGACTCGGGAATGGGTGGAGGCGTAGGCGGTGGTTCGGGGGTGGCAACGTCGATTGCCAGTGGATCGGCCTCGACAACCTGTGCCCTAGAGGGGAAGGCGGAGGTCGGTTCGAATTCGACCCAGCCATGCCCGGCGAAGTAGATTTCGACCCAGGCGTGGGCGTTGATCTGGTAAAGGGTCTGCACGCCGCGGGCGTCGGGCTGCTGCGCCAGGTAACCGACGACGAGGCGCGCAGGCAGGCCCACGCTGCGCGCCATGACGACCATCGCCGACGCATAGTAGTCGCAGTAGCCGCGTTGCAGATCAAAGAGGAAGAAGTCGACGGGATCGCGACCGGACGGGGGCGGGTCGACTTCCAGGCTATAGGGATACTGGCGCAGGAAGGATTCTAGGGCGCGCGTCTGATCGTAGCCGTTTTCGTGCGGCGCAACGATCTCGCGGGCCAGATCGCCAATGCGCGCAGGAATATTCTCTGGTAAATTCGTGTAGCGAGAAATTATGGCATCGGGCACACCGGCCGCTTGGGAAGGAGCGGCAGCTTGTCGAAGATCTCCAGGCGAGGATGAAAGTAGCGTCGAGGTGGCTGTATAGACAGAGCCTGGCGCGGCGGCGCGCGAGAAGTCGTCGACGCCGCGCCAGTAAACGGTGACGGGATCGGCGAAGGTGCGTGGAAAGCCAAGGGTGTAACGGATCTGGGGGTCGACGGCCTGGCGGAAGACAGTCTGGGTCACCACCCGGCTGCCCTGCAAGTCGGGCACGGGTTCCCCTGCGGCGATGCTTTGGCTGCGCTCGTTGGAAAGCGCCCAGCCGCGCCCGGTATAGACGTCGTAACTGAGGCCGCGCCAGTGGGGAGCGGTCTGCGCGTGTCGCGGCTGCACCGTAGCGGTGAAAACCACGGTTTCGTATAGCTCGGGAGCATTACCCAGCAGGTAGGAACGGGGCATAACGCCCGCGCTGCCCGCGCCGGGGACCACTTCGCCGCGTGGGCGGCGAACACCGGCAAAAGCGCGCTGCATGGTGTCTTCGGCCTGCTGCACGGGCGCGCTCTGCTGGAAGGCGCGGGCCAGAGCCGTGAAGCGGATGGCAGGGAGCAGCAGGGAGACGGCAAGCAGCACGAAGCCGACGCCGGCGGCGGTGGCCAGCAGCTCGATGCGAATTTCGCCGGAATAATCGACGCCCTCACGCATCCAGACCTGTTCCATGTTGGCGAAGTGCATGGCGGCGGCGAGCATGACGGCCAGCGCGATGAAGAGGGCCGTGAACCACGCCGGAACCTGCCCGCCGCTGAAGTAGCCGTTGAGGGCCAGAGCCAGGGCGGTGAGCGTAAGCGCAAGCAATGGACGGCGCCGGCGGTAGGTGCTCCAGGCGGCATAGGCCGCGAGCAGCCAGATGAGGAGCCCCAGCCCAAAGGCAAAGACGACGGTCTCTTCGCTGCTGCCGCCCTCGGAGACGGAGAGCAGCCAGCCGGCGATGCGGTCGAAGAACAGGGTCCAATGGCGGCGAAAGACGCTGGCGCCGTTGCCGGCGAAGAGGGTGGATAAGGGGGGTAGAAGGCGGCCGAGATAGACGGTGATGATAACCAGGCCGTAATTTAGTATCAGAAGCCAGGCGGCGAAAGGGCGCAGAGGGCCCTTAGCGACGACGACGCCCAGCAGCAGGCCGAGAAGGCCGCCGATGGGGACCACGTCGTCTTCGGGAATCCACTCAACGGTCGTAATGGCCGTGGTCAGGCACACGATGGCGGCAAGCAGCAGGAACAGGGAAAGCCAACCCTCGGCGGGACGGAAGCGGCGCCAGAACCAGATGAAGGCGTTGTAGAGCATGGGAATCTATTATAACAAGAGGGTGGAGGACGGAGGACTGGAGACTGGAGATTGGGGATTTGGGTTCGTTAAGAGGTGGGTGTGAGGCGTAGGACGCGCACGTTTACAGGGACCGTGCGTCCTTTGAGGGTTAGCCGGCGTTGTTCCAGGGTGTTTATTTCCAATTGGGCGGCTGTGGCTGCTTCCTCACTGATGAGCATCTCACCTATGCCGGCGAGAGACGAGAGACGGGCGGCGATGTTGACGGCATCGCCAAGGGCAGTCACAGTGGTCATGCCGCCTTCCGCGCCCACCGCCCCGACAAAAGCGTTACCCGTGTGGATGCCTACGCCGCAGGGGATCCATGGACCTTCAGGGCTGTCGTGGCCGGTAGCGCGCAGAAGTTGCTCGCCAGCCTGCACTGCCTTCTGGGCATGATCGCTCCCGGCAAAGCCGGGAATGTAGAGGCCCACCACCTGGTCGCCGATAAGCTTGTCGACAAGGGCATCGGTGTGGGTAAGGATTTCGGTGGTCACTGCATAAAAGCGGCTGATGAGTTGGCTGAACTCGGCGGGGCTCATCTGCTCGGCCAGGGTGGTCGAGCCTCGTATATCCACAAACAGCATAGTGTGCTCTATTTCCGCCCCGCCCACGGGAATTGTCTCCAGGCACATGCGACAGAAGCGCGGGTTCAGCTTCGACGGGCTGCGGTCCAGCAGCAGCATGAGCGGCGCCAGTGGTCCGCGGAATGGAGCGTTGCAGAAGCGGCAGCGTGGGTTGGCGGGCAGCAGGGCGAGAATGTGACGATAGCGCCGTAGAGCCGGATCTTCGCCCTTTAAGACCATTCGCCATTGTTCTTCTGGTGGATTAGTTGGCCAGAAGTCGGTGAAAAGCTTATTAACGGTGCGGGCAAGTGGGTTCATTTGCTTCTTTTAGCGGAAAACGGGTGTACCGGCGCCCGTTATCAAGGTCTAACCCACAAATAGCGATTAATGCGTACGTCTGTCAGCCGGAAGCCAATACGCTGGTAGACGCGGACTCCCATCTCCGTAGAAAAGAGTACGGCGTGACGGTAGCCCATCTCACGCGCTTGGAGTAGGGGCTTGAGCGTGATGGCTCCACCGATGCCCTTCCCGCGCGCCGCTGGCAGCGTAGCTACCGCATAGACGCTGGCGACCCCGGCCCCATTAAAGAGCATGTTGGTGGCCACCGGCTCGCCGTCCAGATAACCCACGTACATGCGCCAGGGCGTGTTGCCAATACCGGCACTCTGGGTTGCGTCGACCCACGCTTGCGCCGCCCATTCTGGAATTTCGTAACTCTCCTGAAACACACATTTGAAATCATCCAGGGCAGCATCCGAGCCGACTTCTTCGACGATGAAGCCGGACGGTACCGTGGTGAGCGCATCTTCGTTCATAAGCAGCAGATCGGCGACCATGCCGGGCGCGCCGAACTCGGATTGTTTAATGCCGGGCGCCAACGCCTGCTGCTGTTCGGACATATCGAGAAAACCGCGACTTTGCAATTGCCTACCGAGATCAGATGGTGTCGTGCCCGGCCCTGTCCACCAAAATAAGTAAGGGGCGTCACGAGCTTCGAACCAGTCCAAAGTTGCGCTTATGGCGTGGTCCACTTCGTCGGAAGCGAGGCGCGTGCGCCAGACGCCCTTGAACATCGGATTGGATGGGAAGGCGTGGTGGTAAGAGAGCGTAGAGCCTTCGACGATTTCGGCGCCCGGGAGGGTTGTCGCCATCGCGCGAAAGAGATCGAAGAGATTTTCCTGCACGGCGAGCTCAATCTCTGATTTTGCCGGATTGACGAGTATAGGGATATTTGTCATACAGGGTCTCCGTTTACAAATAATGCCGGCGGCTAACGCGCGTATCTGACTTCCGTCCCTGGGTCGGATGCTACCTCGGGCCGGTCCTGGAGCAGCTCCCGCCCCAGCCATATCCACCAAATGGGGCCGACGATTACCGACGTCAGGCCGCCGGAGATCAGGATTAGCGTCTGGGCGCTGGCGGCGCTGGCGAAGAAGAGGACCACCAGCAGCAAGGCGTTGAAGATGCCCACGTAACCTAATCGTGTGGGCAGCAGCCCGCTCTCCACGATAAGCCAGCCGAAGACGAAGGCGACGATGCCAACGATGAAAAAGGATGCCAGGCCGGCCGGATCGACCTGCGACGGGAGTTCTTGAGTAGTTCCCGCCAGCATTAACAACGCCTCGTAGGCACCGTGGGCCAGCGTAGCCATGCTGGCCATGACGCCGAGAAGCAGCGCCCATAGGGCAAAGCCTTCTCCAGCAGGCTTCAGGCGGCTGTAAAGCGCCACGTAGGCGGCGCTGGAGAAGATCCCGCTGGCAGCGAGGATAATCCAGCTGGCCAGGATGCCGATAAATGGAGCCTGCCTGGAGATAACAAGGTAGAAGAGCGCGTAGGCGATGGAGAGCAGGCCGACGAGAATGGCGCTCGAACCGCCAAAGCGGGAGAATGAGTTGGTCATGGCTGAGTTTTCCTTTTCCATGTTCGTTTGAGGTGCAGATTGACTGAACTTCGTTCGAGAGAGGTTGGAGATGGGCTGCAACGTCCGTTGCTGCCCAATCATAGCCGGTAAAAAATCAGGCTGCCGGCTCTCCTTGCGCCGGGATGACGCCAAGCTGTTGCATCATGCCAAGATTGTCGGTCACACCCCAGTGTTCGACCATCATGCCGTCATTGTCGTAGCGGAGGATGTCAATAATCTGTACGTCGACCGGTTTGCCCGTGGGAAGCATTCCGAGAAACTCACCCTGGTGCGTACCGGAAAGGGTGATGCGCGCGACGACCTTATCACCTTCGCCGATCAAATCGTGCACCATGATCCGAAGATCTGGAAAAGCGGAGCGAAAGAGAGCAACAACTTGCTTTATTACTTGTGGAGTCGTTCCCGATGTGCCAGGAAGCGCCTCTTCGTGGTCGACGGCATCGACCGCAATAAGCTCGTCCGCCACATCCAGGTTACCCGCATTGAAGACTTCGTCATAGAAGCGCTGCAAACTTTGTTTGTTCTGTTCTACCGACATGATGCTTTCTCCTTAGATTGAAATAAAGTGTTCCACATACATCCGTTACGCAGCCAAAGGTCAACCTACAGTTGCGGCGGGCATGGGGACAGCGCCGAGCTGCTGCAGAAGGCCGAGGAAATCGGCGTTGAGCCAGATTTCGGTGACTTGGCTATCTTCCAGACGGAAAATGGCGGTGGCTTCGACAATTACGTCCTTTCCGCCGGCGGGAATGCCTTGAAAGTCGCTCTGATGTTTTCCTCGCATGCTGTGACGGACAACTACGTGGTCCGTATCGGCGATGACATCGTGAACGGGAAAGCGAGCGTCGGGGAAAGCAGCCAGCAGGGCGGACATGTTCTCCTTGTAGCCTTCGACGTCGAGCGTCTCTGGCGCCCAACCGTGGAATCGGCACTCGGCCGAGTAGTAGGTCACGACAGAATCCAGGTCGTGCTCATTCAGCGCTTCGAATATTTGATAAATCAACGCTTTGTTATGTTCGGTCTGCATTGTGAAGCTCCTTACTTTGGCGACTGTCGTCAACCGCTAAGTTTCATTACCAATTACTCTAGCAGTATAGAAAACCGCCAGTCGAAACACATCATGCAGATGTGGTAGATTGACAGGGCTAACAGGGAAAAAGCGCCCCAAAAAGCGGGACAAATTGCAATAGATCCTTCGTTTCACTCAGGATGACAGCGTCTCAGGATGACAGATTCGTTTAAGCGAGGTTGTGTTCGAGGGCGAAGCGGGTGGCCGCGCTGCGGGAGTGCACGCCGAGCTTGTCGTAGATGGTGCGTAGGTGGGCCTGCACTGTGGCCGGGCTGACGAACAGCGTCTCGGCTATGCCCTTATTGCTCAGGCCAGTCGCCAGAAGGCGCAGAACTTCTTGCTCACGCGCCGTCAGCGTCTCTAGTGCGCGAGATTCTACGCCGGTAGCCAGTACAGGCGAGGCGATCGGCATTCGCGCCAGCTCAAGCGCCTGCTCCACCTCCAGGACCCGTCCTTGCCGCCAGGCGGCCGTGAGCGACTGAGGCGCCAAGCCGGCGCCCGCTGCGGCGACGATCTTTTCATAATGAACGCGGTCAGCCGGCGAGTGGCGGGAGCCGATGATCTCGCGCAACGCCTCAGCCGCGCCTAGCAGCCGGGTCGCGCGCTCGAATTCTTGCTGGCCGGCCGCCAACGCGGCAACAGCCTCTAGCGAAAAGGCCAACCCTTCGCGGTCACCTACTTCCTGGTAGATGCGCAAACTCTCCTGATACAGGGCAAAGGCCGTTGCCAGGTCACCTTCCACACGGGCCACGTCTCCCAGCCCCCCCAGCGCCTGGGCAAGCGCACTGCGATCACCCAGGGCTTCCTGGTAGGCGCGCGACTCTTCCCACAGCTCGCGCGCACGCCGGTAATTTGCGACGTCAAAGGCTGCATCGCCCAGATTGAGCAATACTGAAGCCATACCGCGCCTGTCGCCCAGCTCGCGGCGCAGCGCCAGACATTCTTCCCAGTAGGCGCGCGCCTGGGCGATGTCACCCAGGTCGCGGTACAACTCGCCGACGTTGTTCAGAGCGACGGCCGTGTACCAGGGCCGCCCTTCCTGGCGACAGAGGGCAAGACACTCCTGCTGGCAGCGCAAGGCGTAGGTATAGTCGCCGAGGCGGCGCACGACGATGCCCAGATTGCCCAGGATGGCGGCGACGCCGCGGCTGTTTCCGGCCGCCCGATGCAGATCGAGCGCTTGTTCCAGCAGCGGCCGCGCTTGTTCGTAGTCGCCCTGATTCCAGGAAAGCACCGCGGCCGCGTTCAACAGGTGGGCGTATAGCTTACTCGGCATCTGGGTCGCCTGTGCGGGCGCCAGAGCGAGCGAAAGCCAGTGACGGCCTTCGCTGTAGTAACCACGCACATGCCAGAACCACCAAAGCATGTTCAGTAACTCACCGGCGACCTCTACCGCCTTGCCCGCCAGTCCCCACACCAGCGCCGCTCTGAAGTTGTCATGCTCCTCTTCCAGCCTGTCAAGCCACAG
This sequence comes from Anaerolineae bacterium, assembly GCA_025929715.1. Classification (GTDB taxonomy): domain Bacteria; phylum Chloroflexota; class Anaerolineae; order Promineifilales; family Promineifilaceae; genus JAAYYY01. The sequence continues at coordinate 19,274 of JAICPS010000021.1, forward strand.
CCCAGTTTGTGCTCCTTCCAGGTTGGGATAGGCTGTCTGCGCCAGCCTAAGATAATATTCCAGATGGCGTTGGCGAAGGGCGTCGGCTTCGCCGCTCTCTTCTAGTTGCTGCCAGGCGAACTGGCGTATGACATGGAGCATCGAAAAACGGGGTTCTTCTTCGCGTAGCGAAGGGAGCCGGCTGCTCGGGGAAATAGCCTGCAGCAAGCTCTTATCTAATAGCGAGGCGAGCCGGTCGTATGTGTCGCCAGCGCCGCACACGGCCGCGGCCGCCTCCCGTGTGAAACCACCCACAAAGACGGCCAGACGGCGAAAGAACGCCCGGTTGGCTTCGTGCAGTAGCTGGTAACTCCAAGCAATCGCGCCGGCCATTGTCTGTTGACGCGGGGTAATATCCTGTGATTCACGTTCCAGCAGCCTTAACGAAAATTTGCGGGCGGGATCCGCCAACTGGTCGCGCAGCACCGACACGCTGTATAGCTCAGTGCGCGCGGCAGCCAGCTCGAGCGCCAGGGGCAAGCCGTCCAGGCGAATGCAGACCTCGGCCACAACTGGCGCGTTCTGGGTGGTCAGGCTGAAATCTGGCGCCACAGCCTGGGATCGTTCCAAGAATAGAGCCACAGCTGGAATCTGAGCGAGCTCGTCGACGGACGGGAGCGCGCGTAGATCGGGAATAGTGAGGGCCGGAACCACGTACTTATGCTCGGCATAGAGCCGTAATGGCCGCCTGCTGGTGACCAGGAGCTTCAGTTCTGCAGCGTCGGCCAGCAGCTCAGATAGCTGCGGGGCCGCCTCTACCACCTGCTCGAAGTTATCCAGCACTAACAGTATCTGCCGTGACTGCAAATAGTGGTGCAGGCTCTCCTTCACCGGCCGGTTACCGCTCTCGTCCAGACCGAGCGCGCGAGCCATTGTTGGCAGGACGAGCGCGGGATCTTCAAGAGTTGCCAGCGCGACGAACACGACCCCATGCGCAAAATGGGCGCGCATCGACGCAGCTACCTTCTGACTAAGGCGCGTCTTACCAATGCCCGGCGGTCCGATTATCGTCAGCAGGCGCACACCAGGCTGGAGCAGCCGCGCCTGTACCGCCGCCACGTCCTCATCTCGTCCGATCAGGGACGTCAGGGATGCCGGCACGCGATAGAGGGGCGCCGGTGAGCCAGGAGATTCGCCAACTGGCGAAGCGGGCAACTTGTCGCCGGTTATTCGGGCGAGTTGGGCGAAGTGGGCCTGTTGCTCGCGAGGAATCTGCAGAGCTCTTGCCAGTTCTTCAGCCAACGCCTTCGACGGTCGGCGCGTTCCGGCCTCCAGCTTGCGAATCGTCGATCTGGCGCATCCAACAAGATCGGCCAGCTCTTCCTGGGTCAGGCCCAGTTCCTTCCGGCGCTCTTTCAGCCACGGGGCAAAGGATTGTGGTGTGTTGGTTGGCATCCTGCCTACGTTCACAGTTGTGTATGTGGTAGACTTTATTTTACTGGAGAAATGAGGATTGGGGATTAGAGATTAGCAGAATGAAGGTTGTCATTTGTGGGGCCGGCATTGCCGGTCTTTCGTTGGCCTGGTGGCTGGGGAAGCAGGATTGGCAGGTACTGGTGGTGGAGAAGGCCTCGTGGCTGCGGGATGAAGGCTACATGATCGATTTCTTTGGGCCCGGTTATGACGCAGCGGAACGGATGGGCCTGCTGCCACTCCTCCAGGAGGCGGCTTACATCGTACCGGAGCTGGTGTACGTGGACAAACGGGGAAAGCGGGTGGCAGGGCTTGATTACGAGCTGTTTCGCCGCATGCAGAGCGGCCGGCTGTTGAGCCTAATGCGCGGCGACCTTGAGCGGATACTTTTCGAGGCGTTGCCTGGGGAGGTGGAAATACGTTACGGATGCACGATTGACAGTGTAGCGCAAGACGGCGACCACGTCGAAATGGCGTTGAGTGATGGCAGCGGCGAAAGCGCTAACCTGTTGGTGGGCGCCGACGGGGTTCATTCGCGGGTGCGCGAACTGGTTTTCGGCGCGGAGGAAGGCTTTATCCGCCATCTGGGCCTGCACACTGCCGCCTATATTTTTGAGGATGCGAAAGTGCAGGAGAGCCTGGCTGGTAATTTCAAGATGCTGAGCGTTCCAGACCGGCAGTTCGGGCTTTATGCTATACGTGGCGGCAGGATCGCCTCTTTCTTCGTGCACCGCACGCCAGACGCGACCCCGGACGACGCGTGCGGCGCGCTGCACCGGATCTATGGTGATCTGGGCTGGCTTGCTCCTGCGACGTTGCCGCACTGTGGTGAAACCTGCGCCACCTACTACGACCAGGTGGCGCAGGTGGAGATGCTGCAGTGGAGCAAGGACCGGGTGACGCTGGTGGGCGACGCCTGCCAGGCGGTTTCCTTGTTGGCAGGGCAGGGCGCCTCGCTGGCGATGTTAGGCGCGCTTGTGCTGGCGGAGGAATTAGGTAAGGATCGGCCGGTAGAAGAGAGCCTGGCCCAGTATGAGGCACGGCTGCAGCCCGTGATCGCGAAGAAGCAAAAAGAGGCGCGCAAATTTGTGGGGTGGTTTGTGCCTGCCAGTCGCTGGCGCATCGCCGCGCGCAACGTGGCTTTGCGTGTCGCGGGGTTGCCGGGGATGGGGTGGGTGTTGAGGGGATTGGGGACTTGAGGTTAGAGATTGGGGGTGGGAGCTTGGAGGTTAGGGAAGTGGCCTGCATTGATTTGGGTGGCTGGGATACTCATGTCGCCCAGGGCGGCGCGGAGGGCCTTATGGCCCGACTTCTGGCGGAGCTAGGGCAGGGCCTGGCCGCTTTTTACGAGGATTTGCAGCCTTTGATGAACAATATGACCGTACTCGTCATGTTAGAATTTGGACGGCGTGTGCAGGAAAATGGCGGGCTGGGCACCGATCACGGGCATGGCAACATGATGACGGTGCTGGGCGGCGGTATCAACGGCAACCGTGTTTTTGCCAGTTGGCCAGGCCTAGACGCGGCGCAACAGGTTGGACCAGGCGATCTTGCAATCACGACTGATTACCGCGACGCCTTGGGTGAAATCATTCGCAAACGGCTGAATAACCCGCGCCTCGACAACATCTTTCCCGGCTACACAGTAACTGAAACGGGCGTCGCCGTCGTCAGGGCGCCGGGCTGATAAGAATCACCGGCTTCGAGCGGGCGATTGGAATATTGTTTTCGTCTAGCGTATAGGCGATGATTGTGTGTTCACCGTCTGGGAGCCTGCGGTCGACTAACCATGTGCCATCTGCCTCGACTGTCGTCGTGCCAAATGTTTCGCCATTGAGGGTGATTACCAGTGTCGTGCCCGGTTCACCGGTTCCAACAACGGTCAGAATCCGACTATTGAATACGGGCACGCCGGTTTCGTCGATGATCGGCGGCCGGATGTTTCCTGGCGGGAATAGAAAAGCATCGATAGCGTGCAGGAAACCATTGCCGGCTGCGACGTCCGGCCTGCGCACCTCAAAGCCATCCACCAGGACGGCGCCATTCTCGCCGGCAGTCACCGTGAGAGTATTGCCGGACATTGTTTGCAGCGTACCTTGAGCCAACGCCGTTTGCAGATCGACCCGGCCCTGCACAACGTGGTTCTGAAGCAGCGATGACAGTGCATCGGCATCGGCAAGCAACGCGTCACGGGCCTCCTCTGGCAGCGCTTCGAAGGCATCATTCATCGGAGCGAAAAAGGTGAATGGACCTTCGGCGCGCAATGTTTCTGCAAGCGTGGTCGTGTCGATGGTCGCCAGTAGCGTGCTGAAGCGGTCCAAACCTCCGGCTACTGCCAGCAGGTCCGCACCGGTAGTAATGGTCTCTTCAGGCGCAAC
>JAICPS010000276.1 GCA_025929715.1 Anaerolineae bacterium
CCAATGACCAGCTTCGTCGGCCGAAAGGCGGAAATGGCCACGGCGAAGCAGTTGCTGGTAGGTAGCCGTTTGCTGACCCTGACCGGTCCCGGCGGACGCGGCAAGACGCGTCTCGCGATAGAACTGGCCCACTCACTGGCCGAGAACTACACACACGGCGCCTGGCTTGTTGACCTCGCTCCGCTCTCTGAACCCGCGCTGGTGGCTGAGACGGTGATCAAGGCCCTCGAACTGCGGGAACAGCCGGGCCGGCCCACCGCCGCCTCATTGGCCAACAGCCTGCAGCCGCGTCACTTGCTGCTCATCTTCGACAATTGCGAACACCTGAGCGAAGCGGTCGCCCACCTGGCCGACAGCCTGCTGCGCCGCGCGCCTAGCCTCACGATTCTCGCTACCAGCCGCCAGTCGTTGGAGATAATGGGTGAGGCAGTTCTACCGGTGCCCCCGCTGGCCCTGCCCGGTCATTCCTGGTCGCAGGGAGAGTTGCTTGGGTTCGGGGCAATACAGCTCTTCGTCGAGCGCGCCGGGCTGGTGCGACCCGCATTTGACTTGACGCCTGAAAACAGCTCGGCTGTGGTACAGCTTTGTCGCCGGCTGGACGGGTTGCCGCTGGCGATTGAGCTGGCTGCGGCGGCCCTCAGATCCCGGTCGCTTGCTGAGGTCGCTGCCGGCTTGGACGACCGCTTCACACTGCTCACTCGGGGCAACCGCACTGCCCTGCCGCGGCACCAAACGTTGCGAGCGGTCATCGCCTGGAGTTATGACCTACTGAACGAGGCCGAGCGGAAACTCTTCAAGCGGTTGTCGCTGTTCGTCGGCGGCGCCTCTCTGGAGGCCGTCGAAGCCGTCTGCAACCGCCACGGTGACCTGCCCTTTGGCGTTCGTGATGGGGTGACGGCGCTACTGGATAAAAATCTCCTGCGGTGGGAGCAGCGCACGGACGGTGAGCAGCGGATCGCCACGTTGGAGACGATCCACGCCTACGCGCGCGAGCAGCTAGCAGCCAGTGGAGAGATGGAGGGTCTGGCCCATGCGCACGCTAACTATTACCTGGCGCTGGCCGAGGCAGCCGGAGCCGAGCTGAGTGGCCCGCAGCAAGCATTCTGGCTGGAACAGCTGGAGGCGGACCACGATAATCTGCGGGCCGCGCTTGACTGGGCCGAGGCGGTACAGGATGTTGAAGCCGGGCTGCGCCTGGCAGCCGCCCTCTGGCGCTTCTGGCTCATGCGCGGTTATTTCAGCGAGGGACGGAATTGGTGTGACCGCGTCCTGGTCCAGGCGCAGGACACCGTAGATTCTTCGCTAGGCGCAACGGTGCTCAAGGGCGCCGGCGCGCTGAGTTACAGACAAGGCGACTATGACGAAGCCCACGCCTTGTTCGAAAAGGCCCTGGCGATCGTGCGGCGACAGGGCGACAGCCAGAACATCGCCGACCTGCTTAACAACCTGGGCCTCGTCTCTCAGGCTCAGGGGCAATATGCCCATGCGCGCGTCCTGTACCAGGACAGCCTGGCGCTCACCCGCAAGCTGGGGGATGTATACGGGACTGCCCGGACGCTAAATAACCTTGGCCTGTCGGCCATATACCAGGGAGATTATCCTGCGGCTCGCTCGCAATTGGCCGAATGCCTGGCTCTCGCGCGTCAGGTAGGCAATAAGAGTACGGAAGATAATGCGCTCAACAATCTCGGCGTGCTTGCGATTCACGAAGAGGAATATGTTCAGGCCCAGGCTCTGAACGAGGAGCGGTTGGCCCTGGCGCGCCAGTTGGGCAACAAGTACGGTATCGCCAGCGCCCTGCACAACCTCGGTGTCGTCGCCAGCTGCCGGGGCAACCACGCTGCCGCCCAGTCCCTGTACGAAGAAAGTCTGGCCATCGCCGACGAGGTCGGCGACAAAGGAACGATAGCCGCAGCGCTGCAAAACATGGGCGCCGTCGCAGTACACCGCCGCAAGTATGACCGGGCGCACCAACTGTACCGGCAGAGCTTGACTATCGCCGCCGAGATAGGCGACATGTACCTCGCTGCCCGCGTCCTTGAACAAGCGGCTCGGTTGTCGGCGACCCAGGGCGCTCCCGCACTGGCGGCCCGCTTCGGGGGCGCCGCCGAAGCGTTGCGGCAGGCGATCCGCGCCCCTCAGCCCCCAGCCGAGCGCGTCACGTACCGGGAGGAGATGGCGGCGGCTCGGGCCGCAGTGGACGACCGGGTATGGGAGACCGAATGGGCCCGTGGGCGCTCGATGGCGCCGGAGGAGGTATTGGCAGAGATGGATTAATGGTCGATTAACAGCCAGGTAACAGGCGCCACTTATGATCCGCCATGATCATAAGTGGCGTTTTTGTTGGTGTTGAGAACAAGAGAAATGAGCAGAATGTACAACTCTTTCGTCATTCGCTGTTGGCGCTCGGGCGACCAGGTGCTCCAGGTCACCGTCGAGCATATCCAGAGCGGCGAACAGGCGCGCGTCTCGACCGTGGAAGCCGCTTTTGACCGGCTGTGCCTCTGGGCGGAGCTGGGCCCGGCGAACCCCTTCGCCGGGCCCGCAGGCCCTGCCAGTTTAGAAACCGACAATTCTCTTGAAAGCGATAGGAGAGAGTAACAATGAAAAAAATCATTCCGTCTGCCGTCGTTCTCTTACTTGTAGCGTTGACCCTGACTGCGCTGGCCGCGCCAGGGGATACCACGCTGGTCAGCTTCTCACACACCGGTACGGCCGCCATTGGCATGAGCCACCCGGCGACGTCCAACGCGGACGGCCGCTACGTGGCGTTTAACTCGGGGGCGACCAATCTCATCGCCGGAGCGGACCCTTACGATTACTTCAGTAACATTTATGTGCGCGATAGAATGACCGGCGAAGTCGTCCAGGTCGACGTATCGCCCGCGGGAGCGACGGCGAACGGCGATTCGTCGTCGGTATTTTGGAATCCGCCGGTGATTAGTGCGGACGGTCGCTATGTGGCCTTCAGCTCGTTTGCTTCGAACCTGGCGGCTAATGACGGCAGCGGTGTGGTGGAAGACGTTTTTCTGCGCGACCTGCAGACGGGCACGACGACGCTGATTAGCGTGAACCAGAGCGGCGTACAGCTCAACGCGTACTCATTCTATCCGAGCATCAGCGCCGACGGCCGGTACGTGGCCTTTGAATCGGCGGCTACGAACGTTATTCCGGGCGATACGCAATTCAACCGGGAGATATACGTGCGCGACACGCTGCTGAATACGACAAGCCACGTCAGCATCAACAGCGACGGCCTGCCCTGCCTGCGGGATTGGCCTCCGTGCGGCGACAGCCACGACCCATCGCTGAGCGCCGACGGGCGCTTTGTAGTGTTCTCGTCCTCTGAGTACCTGGTGGCGGGGGAAGGTGCAGGTATCTTTATTCACGACCGGCAAACGGGTACGACGTCAAGTGTGCACAGCACAGCGCTGAGCAGCCTTTATCCCGAGATCAGCGCCGATGGGCGTTTTGTGGTCTTTCACGTCAACTACGACAGCAGCAAGGTTGATGGTGATACGAACGGCGAGGACGACGTGATCATGTGGGACCGGCTGACCGGCGAGTACACGATCGTCAGCCGGGCCAACGACGGGAGCCTGGGTAACGGCGACAGCCAGATGGGTACGATTAGCCGCGACGGCCGGTACGTTGCCTTCCAATCGACGGCAAGCAATCTGGTGCCCGGTGATACCAACGGCGTTCCCGACGGTTTTGTGCGCGACCTGTATACGGGAACGACTGTGCGCGTGACTGTCGCGAGCGACGGCGCAGAAGGTACGGGTCACTGGCAACATGTCGTTCCATTCATTAGCGCCGATGGTTGCCTCGTCGTCTTTTCGGCATCCAGCGATCTGGTGCCAGATATCACAAACAACTACGTGGATGTCTTTGCCCACGAACGAGAGTGTGACCCCTATCCCTTACTACCGGACTTTTTTGCTTCGACAACTAGCGGTACAGCGCCGTTAACCGTCAGCTTCACCAATACGTCGCTTGGTGATTACACCTCAGTTCTCTGGGAGTTTGGCGATGGGTCCACAAGTACCGAACTTAATCCCACACATACCTATCAGAATTCCACGAGCCTGGCGGAACCTTCAGTGACCAGTGCGACAAGCTATACGGTGAGTCTCACGATCTATGGTCCCGATGGGCAAAGCACTGAGGTCAAGACAGACCTGATAGCGGTTGAAGAGGGACTGGGCCAACGGATTTTTCTGCCTTTATTTGTAGACAAATGAGTCGCGCAAATGGCCAGGGCTTTGCAATCGACGTCTCTGCACCTGGCTGGCAGAGTAACAAAGGTCGTCATTCCACTTGACATCATGTTTTTCTGGCACTAAATTCAAGGGAATGGCGCCCTTGACGAACCGCGACACCTTCTCCGGCGAATTACAGCAATCCGACATCGATCTGCTTCGCGCCGGCCTGCTTTTCTCGCGGGAGATTGCCTACCCCAATCTGGACGTCGCCGCTTACGAGCGCGAGCTGGACGAGATTGCCGCTCGCGCCAGTCAGGCGCTAGTGACGGCTTCGACGCCCGCTAAATCGTCATCGCCCCCGCTTGCCCTGGCCCAATTTCTGTTTGACGAGATCGGGTTCCAGGGCAATCGCACGGCATACGACGACCCGCGCAACAGCTATCTCAACGACGTGTTGCAGCGGCGGCTCGGCATCCCCATCTCACTTTCGGTGATCTACATCGCCGTCGCTCGCCGCCTGGGAATTGCGGCGTACGGCGTCGGTCTGCCCGGCCATTTCGTCGTCGGCGCCAGCAACGGGGTCGACGAAATTCTGCTTGACCCTTTCCACGGGGGCCGGCGCCTCACGCTGGCCGATTGCGAGCGCCTGGTGCGTGAGACGACGGGTCATGAGGGCGCCCTGCAACCGTCCTGGCTGCGACCCGCCCCAAAGCGTTCTATTCTGGCCCGCATGCTCAATAATTTGCGCATGATCTACGTGCAGCGCGAGCAGTGGGACGAGGCGCTCGCCGTGATCGAACACTTGCGCCAGGTCCAACCCGATGCACCCGAGCACCTGCGCGACCTAGGCCTTATCCACTACCAACGGGGCCAATTCTACCCCGCCGCCCACTATCTCGAATCATACCTCGAAGCAGCCCCCGAAACGCCAGAAGCGGCGGCGATACGGCAGAATCTGACGACTGCGTTTGGGAGGTGGGCGAGGCTAAACTAAGGAGATTAGAGATTGAAGATTGGGAGATTCGCGAATCAATCTCCGCGCCCTCGGCGATCTCTGCGGTAAAACTATGAACATTGGCGTCGTCTTTCCACAAATTGAAGTTGAACCCGACCCCATCGCCATCCGCGATTATGCGCAGGCGGCGGAGGTGTTGGGGTATCGCCATGTGCTGGCTTATGATCACGTGCTTGGCGCGAATCCTGAGAGACCGGGTGGCTGGCGCGGCCCTTACAATTACGAGCACCCGTTTTACTCGCCCTTTCTGCTCTTCAGCTACATGGCGGCGGTCACCGAGAACCTCGGCTTCATCACAGGCGTCATCATCCTGCCGCAGCGGGAGACGGCGCTGGTCGCCAAACAGGCCGCCACGCTGGACGTGCTCTGTGGCGGGCGGCTGCGGCTGGGTGTGGGCACAGGCTGGAACGCCGTGGAGTACACCGCCCTGAACCAGGATTTCCAAACGCGCGGCAGGCGACAAGAAGAGCAAGTCGACGTGCTGCGCCGCCTGTGGAGCGAGCCGCTTGTTACCTTTAAGGGTCGCTGGCATGACATCCCCGACGCGGGCGTCAACCCTCTTCCCGTCCAGCGCCCCATCCCCATCTGGTTTGGCGGGCAGGCCGACGCCGTCCTGCGCCGCGCTGCGCGCCTGGGCGACGGCTGGCTGCCCAACTCGCGAACCCTGGCGCAGACGCGCCCTATGCTCGACAAGCTGGCGCGCTATCTGGAGCAGGAAGGGCGCAACCCTGGCAGTTTCGGCATCGAGCCGCGCCTGAGCTACGGCGACGGCGAACCCGACACCTGGGCCAACACCATCGACGAGTGGCGGGCGGCGGGCGCCACCCACCTTTCGCTCAATACCATGTACCAGGGCTTTACCATGAAAGAGCATCTGGCGGCCCTGCGCCGCTTTGCCGAGGAGGTTGGTCTGCAATGAGTTCCAACGAATATCACTTTATCACCCACTGGCGAGTGCCCGGAACCGTGGAAGAAGTTTCCGACATTCTGTCCGACGCGCCGGCTCTGACGCGCTGGTGGCCATCAGTCTACCTGGACGTTCAGGAAACAAAGCCCGGCGACGAGGATGGCATCGGCAG
>JAICPS010000762.1 GCA_025929715.1 Anaerolineae bacterium
TGCGAAGTGCTCGTTCACGGCGAGGATGGCGGCGACGTCTACGCCTTCGTCCTGCAGCACGGGCTCCAGGCGGGCGTTGACTATCTTAACAGTTTCCTCCATATCTGGAGAGGGCAAGAGTAAAATCACGTTGGGGTAGGGTGCAAGCGCGCGTTCCACGCGGGCCAACAATGATTCGTCTTCATAGACGGAATGGCCGGCGCCGAAGTCGACGACGCAGTTGTGATGATCTGCCAGAACACGTTCGACCGAGTGCGCCTCGAACGGTTTCCAGTAACGAAGGCGGCCCAAGAGGCCTTCGGCTTTAGAAATGCGCGCGACTTCTGCTTCGTCGTAGCCAATTTCGTTGTAATAATCCCAGCGAACTTCGTCCAACGCGCAATGTTCGAGCCCAAGCTTTTCGGCCAAAAGCGGTGCAATCGTGGTCTTGCCGGCGCTCATAGGCCCGATGAGGATGATAGTTGAATGGGTCATGGTTTATTCGTAACTGAAACGATAGACGCCTACCGCGAAGAAGACCAACGCAAATGCCATCAGTATGCCCGTTTCGGGTAGGATTTCGGCCATATCGCCGCCGCGCACGACCAGGTCCACCAGGCCGCGCATGGCCCAGGTGGTGGGCAGCACGTGCACGGCCGTTTGTATCTGCGCCGGGAACAGCTCCAGCGGATACCAACAGCCGCCGAGCAGCGCCATGACCATGCCCAGCAGAACGCTGGCGCCGGTGGCCTGTCCCTCATTCTTGATAAACGCCCCCAGCATCGTGCCGAGGGCGACGGAGGCGAGGCCGAAGGCGACGAGCACTAGCAACAGCGCGCCGGGCGCCCGGTCCCAATTTAGATTCAACACAAAGATGCCAAAGGCCACCAGCAGCAACATTTGCACAAGCGCGGCGACCATTTGTGCCGAGATGGTTCCCAGCAAAAAGGTGGCTTTAGTGGCCGGCGTCGTCAGCAGGCGGCGCAATGTGCCCTGGCGTCGCTCGTAGGCAAAGAGCCCCGAAGTGCCGAGCAGGGGAATAAAGACCCAGGTAATCAGTTGTCCGGCCGTGGCATACGCCGCCGGTGAGAACGCTTCGTCGCCTTCTGGCAGCGCCTTGCGAACTTCCAGGCGGCTCGGCGCGTCGTCAATCAGCGCCGTCGCCTGTTCCAGGCTTTGCTCATAGTATGCCTGTCGCTCCGCCTCGCCGGGGAACGGCCGGATAGCTTCGGCCGCGGCGACGGCCGCCTGCGCGACCATCGAAGCCCGCGCAATCTCGTCCAGCGCCGCGCGCGCTGTCTGTTCGGCAGCCAGGGCGGCGGTGTTATCGGGAAGCGCGCGCCAGGTGAGCGACACCGCTTCGCCGCGCGCCAGGCGCTCATTAAGATCGGCAGGGATTACGAGCAGGGCGGGCGCCTCCTCGCCCGACACCATCGTCTCCGCCTCCTCCAACGATGCGACGCGAGGCTCGAGGGACGGCGCGGCCTCCAGCGCTTCCAGCAGCCGCGCCGCTAATCCACCTTCCTCCTGCATCACCACCGGCAGGACCGTCTCGGCTTCGTCGCCGTCGCCGAAGGCCGCCCCGCTCAATATCAAAATAAA
>JAICPS010000693.1 GCA_025929715.1 Anaerolineae bacterium
CGATAGTTCAGCCAGGCGCGGTCACGGACGTAGAGCGCCGGATATTCCCCTTGCAATTGCTGCCATAGCGTATCGAAGATAGCCCCCGGTCGATCAACCGCGGTCACCGTTACGTCCCCGGTTCTGCGCAAGGGAAGGTTCCACAGCGCGGTCCACGTTCGGCCGCCGAACTTTGCCAGGCGATAAAGCGCTCCGGACTGACGGAACCGGTGTGGGAGCAGGCGCTCCGGCCTTAACGGCCGCCACAGCCAGACCACCCTGAACTGTTCCCGGTAGCCCAGCGGCGCGCGCCGCGACAGCCACTGGTCGTTGGGTACGCCCACCATAAAGGGAACGCCGGCAGCGGCCCAAGCCTCGTGCGCGGTGCGGCCTACCGTGGTGAACACGCCCTGGCGGCGGAAATCAGGGTGCGTCATCGCGTCGCCGGTGTGTCCGATGGTCAGCTCGTCGTCCCCCAGCTTGAAGCGCAGCGGGGTGGCGGCGTAGTGGCCGGCCAGCCTCTCTCCCGCGTCGGCCAGCCACACGTTGGGCGCCGGCAGAGACCAGGGCGTGTCTACCAGCTTCCAGCGGTATTGACTGATCGGCAGCGGCCGCCCATACACCGCTTCATACAGCTGCGCCACCCCTTCTTCGTCGCCAGGAGTGTAGGAGCGCACCTGCCAGGCCCGTATCTCGCCTACATTCTTTTGCACGGCGCAACCGTATCTGAAGACGAAATGCGCGGCAACCTACTCCGCTTGCAGTGCACGCAGGGCGGTCAGCGCGTAGATCTTCGTGGCCTCCACCACCTGCGCCACGCTCACGTGTTCGTTAGCCGAATGGCCCACGTCAGGATGGCTGGGACCAAAGATCAGCACCGGGATGCCGTCCCCGGCAAAGAAGCGCCCGTCGCTGCCCTGGTTGTAACCCGTTAGCGGGCGCTGCTCGCCTGTAAGCGAAGCGGCGACGTCGCTTACTGCCTGCTGCATCACGCGCACCAGCGGATCGTCGGGACTGGTCTCCAGGGGCAGCCCGCTGCTGTAGAGCACGTTGAGCTCAAAATTGATGGTCTGCACCTCGCGGCTGAAACGCTCCAACACGTCGCATAGCTCGCCCGTGATCGTCTCGATCGTCTCTCCCGGCGGCACGCGCCTGTCCAGGGTGATGCGGCAGCGCTCGGGCACCATGTTGGTCTTGATGCCGCCCTCAATCGTACCCAGGTTCATCGTCGAAGGCGGCAGGTAAGGGTGTGTGCGCTGCGCCAGCAGCGGCTCATATTCCTGCTGCAGATAGTCGATCACCCGCGCCATCTGCTTGATGGCGTTCACGCCATTCCAGGGCATGGCGCCATGCGCGGCCTCGCCGTGGATCACCAGCTCCAGCCAGTTGATCGACCGCTCGGCAATGGCGACCACGTTGTTGGTCTGCTCGCCGATGATCAGCATGTCCGGCGCGAGCTGTCCGGTGTCGTGCAGCCACTGCGCCCCGTGCGCGCCCAACGACTCTTCGTCGGCGACGGGATTGACCACCAGCGTTCCACCGAGTTGGACCCCCGCGCGATGAATCGCCACGGCCGCCAGAACCTGCGCCGTAACGCTGCTCTTGTCATCTCCCGCGCCGCGCCCGTAGAGCACCCCATCGACGACTTCCCCCCCGAACGGATCGTGCTCCCAGGCGTCAGGATTTTCGATAGACACGGTGTCGATGTGGGCGTTAAAAGCGAGCTGCGGCCGCTCCCGCTTTCCGCGCAGCGTCGCCAGCAAACTGGGCCGCTCCGGCAGGTCGGCCACAATCTTGTAGTCGATGCCTTCCCGCGCGAACAGCGCTGCGCAGTATTCGGCCGCTTCGACGCAGTCGCCGGGCGGAAAAACGCTTTTGGCGCGCACCAACCCCTGCAGAAAGCCGGCGACTTCCTGTTCGTCGACAAAATCCAATACTTTCTGTTCTAATGGCGACAGCGGCATCTCAGGCGGGAATCGCTTCGGGAACAGGTTTGCCGTCCGGCGATTTACCCCATTTCTCCGTCTGGAAGACCTCGTCGTACCCCTTGAAATGCTTCAGCTCGGGATATTTGTAGGTGTTGACCTTGCTGGTCCGCTTGCCCAGCCGCACCAGCGATTCGGCCATCTGCACCGAGGCGCGCACGGAGTCCACGATGGGAATGCCCAGTTTTGCTTCCAGCTCAATATCCAGACCGGACATACCCGCGCAGCCCAGCGCGATCGCCTCGGCCCCCTCGGCAATGGCCTTACGCC
>JAICPS010000766.1 GCA_025929715.1 Anaerolineae bacterium
GCGTCGCCGGTGAAGTCTTGCAGCAGGTCCACGTTCACGTCAAAGCTGATGAGGAAGGCCAGGTCCTTTTCCCGCAGCACGCTGCGCAGGAACGCGGCGCCTATCTCCTTTTCCGCCTCCAATATCCGCCTTTGCGACACGCTGGTATCCACCAGCAGGCCCAGCGTGAGCGGCTGGTTAGCTTCAGCAGAAAAATATTTGATCGTTTGCGGCTTCTCGTCCTCCAATACGGTGAAGTCGTTCTGGGTCAGGTTGCTGACCAGGCCGCCTTTCTTGTCGCGTACGGAGAAGAACAGGTTCACGAGACGGACGTCGGCCCGCAGGGTAGTGGTTTCCTGGTCATTCGGCTGCTGGTCCTGGGCGGCAGAAAACGCGATGGGCGCCGCTGCGAAAGCCAGCAGCAGAGCCACAACCGGCCAGTGGCCGGCAAAGCGGGCGATAGTCATAGCTGCCTTTTGTGAATCACGTGCGATTTTAGTAGATTGGATGCAGGAACTCTGAGCTGAGGCCAACTTGATGCGCGCTGTGGCGACCTTTCCTGTCACGATGCTGGCGGTGACAGCTCTGCTGTTCGGCGCGCTGAGCTTCGCCCAGGATGTTCCCGACGCCCCTTCGGCCAAGCAGCCGCCGCCTTCCGAGTTCCCCGCCAACGCTCCCAAGGCGCCCGCCAAGCAGTCCAGACCTCCTGAGCAGCAGCCGGAAGAAGCACAGCCGACAAAGCAGACCCCACCGGGCGAGATCCGCACGGTGCCACGCGGGCAGGCGCAGCCTGGACAGGGAAGCGGCCAGGATGAGCTGTTCACCGTGGTGGTGAACCCCACCTTCGTGCTTGTGCCGGTCACGGTAAAGAACCCCTCCGGGGTGATGGTCGAAGGATTGACCGCGCGCGATTTTTCCGTCTTCGAGGATGGCGTAGAGCAGAAGGTAAGCTTCTTTACCAGCGATCCGATTGCGCTCAGCGCCGCAATTGTCATTGACAATAGCCTGCCCCAAGTCGAGATGAAACGCGTGGTGGAGTCCTTGCCGGCTTTGGTCGGCGCCTTCAGCCAGTACGATCAGGTCGCGCTCTACACCTACGGCAACACCGTGAACCAGCAGTTGACCTTTGGGGCCGCCGAAGACCGCCTGGCGCGGGAGCTGCGCCGCACCCGGCCCAAAGGCAAGGCCCCGATGATGGCTGGCCCGGGTCCGCTGAACAGCGGGCCTACCATCAACGGCCGCCCGGCCGATCCGGCCGCTCCTTCTATTTACAACCGTCCTCCGGAGCAGGAGTCGAGCGTGCTGAACGATGCTATCCAGCGTGCGGCGCTCGATCTTGCCCGCCTGCCGCGCAACCGACGAAAGGTCATCTTCGTCATCAGTGACGGCCGCGAGGAGGGCAGCCGGGCCAGCTACAGCGACGTGCTGAAGGCGCTACTCTCCAACGAGATCACTCTCTATGCAGTGGCGGTCGGCGGTTCCGCCATACCCGGATACGGCGACCTGAATGAGGTCCACATTCCCGGCCTCAGCCACGGCAACATCCTGCCCAAGTACGCCTCCGCCACCGGGTCCCA
>JAICPS010000347.1 GCA_025929715.1 Anaerolineae bacterium
GCTTGACGATTCTCGCTATGATAATCATGGGATTTGATTCACCGAGGGCATATTAAGAACATGGACGTTGAAGAACGAATTGAGCAATTGCGCGAGCAGATTCACTTCCATCGCTACCGCTACTATGTGAAAGATGCGCCCCTCATCAGCGATGCGGAATTTGATGGGCTCTACGAGGAATTGCTCCAACTGGAGGCTGAACACCCGGAGCTTGTTACCGACCATTCTCCCACTCAGCGGGTAGGTAGTGAACCAGTAAGCGCCTTCGAAAAGGTGCGGCATGCGGCGCCAATTTTGAGTCTGGCCGCCGGGCACAGCGTGGAAGACTTGTTTGCATGGCGAGCCCGCCTGGGACGCCTGTTATCCGACGACGACCAACAGCTTCAGTATGTCGTTGAACCTAAAATCGATGGCCTTACGGTCGTTCTCACCTACGAGCGCGGGCGGTTCGTGCTGGGCGCCACGCGTGGCAATGGGCGCATTGGAGAAAATATCACGAGCAACCTGCGAACGCTGTACGAACTACCGCAACGCATACCAGTGGATTCTGGCATGGAGTTGGATGCGCCGGACTATCTGGTGGTTCGCGGCGAAGTCTTTTTCCCGCTGGATCGATTTGAAACGTTCAATCAGGCACAGGCGGAGGCCGGCGCCCATATCTATATGAACCCGCGAAACGCGGCGTCGGGATCGCTACGCCAACTCGATGCCCGCATTACGGCTGCGCGGCCGTTGACCCTTTACTGTTACGATTTCATCGCCTGGGACGATGGCGAACTACCGGATAGTCAGTGGCAACGCCTGCAGTATTTACACGATCTCGGCTTTCCCGTTTCCAGCGATATCTCCCACTGCCAGTCTATCGATGAGATTGCCAAGGCCTATGAACAGTGGCAGCAACGACGCAATGAAATCAACTACGAGGTCGATGGCATTGTCATTAAAATCGACGATCAGCCGCTGGCAGCGAGTCTTGGCGCCGTTGGCAACGAACCACGTGGCGCGATTGCACTGAAGTTCGCGGCGCAAGAGAAGACCACTAAATTGTTGGACGTGGTTGTAAACGTTGGTCGCACTGGCATACTGGCTCCGGCCGCTGTCCTGGCGCCGGTCGAGATCGGCGGCGTCGTCGTCCGCAATGCCACGCTGCACAATTTTGAAGAGATCGCGCGCAAGGACATCCGCGTCGGGGACACGGTGGTCGTCAAAAGGGCCGGTGACGTTATCCCTTACGTCGTCGGGCCGGTCGCCGACCTGCGGGACGGCTCTGAACGGCCCGTGCAGATTCCGGATCGCTGTCCGTTCTGTAACGCACCGGTAATGCGGGTGCCCGGCGAGGTAGGCATCTACTGTGACAACCCATCGTGCCCCGGTCAGTTGGTGCGCCGCGTAGAGTATTTTGTCAGTCGCGGCGCGATGGACATTGACAATTTTGGATCGCAAACCGGAGAGTTGCTGATTGCCGAGGGGCTGCTTCATGACGTGGGTGACATCTACTATTTGCAGCGTGATAGCCTGTTGCAGCTTGAGGGATTTCAAGAGAAAAAGGTCGACAATCTTCTGGCGGGAATTGAAGCGAGTAAGCAGCAGCCGGCGGAGCGCCTGTTGACGGCTCTGGGTATCCGATTCGTGGGCTGGGTGGTTGCCCGCCTGCTGTTGGGCGCCATAGGAAGCATCGACGCGCTGGCGCAGGCGAGCGAAGAGGATCTGGTACGAATTGAGGGAGTGGGACCGCAGACGGCAGCGTCGGTCGTGGCCTGGTTCCGCGACGAGCGGCACCGGGCACTTCTTGAAAAACTACGAGTTGCCGGGTTGAAATTTGCATCTGAAAGCGAAGGTTTTGGCGCACAACCATTCAATGGACTTACCTTTGTGGTTACCGGCACGCTCCCGACCTTTTCGCGCGATGAAGTCAAAGAATTCATCGAAGTTCGGGGAGGAAAAGTGAGCGGATCGGTCAGCAGCCGCACAGACTATTTAGTTGCCGGTGAATCTGCCGGCAGTAAACTGGACAAGGCCAGAAGCCTGGGCACGAAAATCGTCGACGAGGCGAAGTTGCGCGAAATGGCCCAAGAGGCATGATGGAATTCATGATGCGGCGCACGGTGCCCTGCAGTGGGCGTAGAGAGGTTTCTGGCGGCAGCGATGCCTGAGTTCTTCAACGTTTTACCTCCCGATCAGGCACGCGACCTGCTTCTCAAACATTTAACGCAGCCAATACGGGTGGAAATGGCGCCCACTAGTGAGGCGCTGGGGCGCGTAACCGCAGCCGCGGTAATGGCGCCTCATTCCTTGCCGTCTTTCCGCCGCAGCACAATGGACGGTTTCGCCGTACGCGCCGAGGACACGTTTGGCGCTTCGGATAGCCTCCCGGCTTTCTTGAAGGTCATTGACGAAGTGGCGATGGGGCGCGCGGCTCTGAAGGAAATTGGGAGCGGACAGGCAGTCCTGGTCCATACGGGAGGAATGATTCCCGCATCAGCCGATGCAGTGGTCCAGGTGGAGCATAGCCAGACCATGGCTGGCGTCAAGGATTTTCCTTATGAGATTGAAGTTTTCAGGGCGGTGGGCGTCGGACAGAATGTGCTGCAAGTGGGCGAAGACGTGCTTCAGGGAGCTGAGGTGTTGCCCGCCGGACATCTGATCCGGCCGCAAGACCAGGGTGGGCTACTGGCGCTAGGGATTGCCGCGATTGAGGTTGCCCGGCGCCCTCGCGTGGCGATTCTGGCGACGGGCGACGAGGTCGTGTCGCCGGATGAGAAGGCAGGTCCCGGCGAAATTCGCGACATCAACAGTTATACAGTTGCCGGGCAGGTACGCCAGGCGGGCGGCGTGCCGATCATCAGCGGCATCGTACCCGATCGCGTGGTCGAATTGCGAGAACGCTCGGCGAAAGCTCTAAATGACAGTGATATGTTGGTGCTTTCGGCCGGTTCCTCGGTTAGTGTGCGCGATATGACCGTGGACGTGATTGACGAGCTGGGTACGCCGGGTGTTTTATTGCACGGTGTAGCGACGCGCCCGGGTAAACCGACGATTGTGGGTGTGGTGGATGGTAAGCCGGTTCTGGGGTTACCAGGAAATCCGGTTTCAGCTATGATTCAGTTCGACATGTTTGGCACACCAGCCGTCTACTGGCTGCAGGGGCTCAAGCAGCGTCCGCGCAAGGGCTTTGTTTGGGCGCGGCTCAGCCAGAACCTGGCAAGTGAGAGCGGACGTGAGGATTACGTTCCCGCGCGCCTTGAGGACGGAGAACACGGATTGCTTGCCGTGCCGGTTTTTGGCAAGAGCAACCTGATCTATACGCTTGTCAATGCCGATGGGCTGATCAAGATTCCTCTGAACAAGAGCGGCATTCCCGCGGGTGAACTGGTTGAGGTACACTTGTTTTCGTGAATTTGTAAGCGGAATTTAGATATTAGGGGGCGCGGCGCGGCGCGTCCTCGGCGTCACTCAAACCCGACGTATTTGGGGGCACGGGAGTCGTTTTGCCACGCAGCAACATCCACAAATAAATGGGTCCGCCGATAATGCCAGGCAACCTTTGCAAGAATAAGACGAGCAGCGACAATGCTACCGCCTGACCGTCCGCGATCTGTGAGGCGAACAATGTAGGCGCCACGACCTCGCGTGGCCCCAGCCCGCCAATGGACGGCACCAGCAGGCTGATCGAAAGAATTGGAATGACCAGCAGGTAATGAACGAAGGGAATCGTGAAGCCGAGCGCCTGGCCCGCCGTCCACCACCACAACACCAGCACAAAATTGAAGATAAGTGAAATACCGAGCGCCTGACCGATCGCGCGCCAGCCAACGGCGTTGACGGCGCTTAGCACTTTGGCGACAGGCCCGGTTCCCGTTGGCGATAACTTTGTGGGCAGAACGCGGCCGAAGCGACGAATGAGGCCGCCCTCAAGCAGTATGAGCCCCGCAATAAGGCCTACAATCGAAGCGACCACGACCAGCAAAAGGACGTCCGGCGGAAAGTCGGGGGGACGAAATGGCAAGGCAAGAAGCGCCATGACAAAGAGCATCATGAGGCCGGTAAGCCGGTCCAGGATCACCGTTCCCGCAGCGATTTCAGTAGGCACGTCGCGGGCTACTTCCACGACGCGCATCACGTCGCCGCCAAAGCTAGTCGGCAAAAAGGCGTTGAAGAAGCTGCCTACGAAGTAAAGCGCTACCAGCCGGCCGATCGGCAGCACAAGGCCCAACCCTCTCAGCAACAGAAACCAGCGATACGCGCGAACGACCATACTGGCGAGAATGAGCCCAAAGCTGATTACGAACCAGCCCAATTGCGCCTGGAGCAGAGTATCTGCGATTTCTTGAAGCTCAATCTGGCTCAGGACAAAGGCAAGCCCCAGGACGGTCACCGCGATCTTAAGTAGCGTTGAGCCATACCTGCGAAGTGTGGTCATACTTGTGCCTTCTGGAAACGGATTGCCCAAAACAGAATAACGATGGAAACCAGCGTAATCAGCAGGCCTACGACATAAAGGTAAGGGCGATAGTGCCATTCCACGCTGTGCGCGCCGGCCGGCACACAGACGGCCCTCAGCGCAGTATAGGCGGTAATGACCTCGGCGGGCTGGCCGTCGACGAAGACGCGCCAACCAGGAAAAGCAGATTCGCTGACCACGAGTACTCCAGGATTGGAAGCCTCGGTTTCAATGTGCCAATACGTGCTGCTGCGGCTTATTAGCCCGGCATTCTGAATGATCTGAGTCGATGTGGTCTCGGACATGCATTCGGGGGCCTCAGCGAGAATGACGGTTCGCGCGGGATCAAAGTCAGGCTGATGAATACGCTCAATGGCTGCGGCGTCGTCGCTGATAATTTCTACCTCGGGAACCAGCCTTGCCAGAGGCATTATGCGGGCACGCCGGTAAATCCAGGCGTCCTTTGAATTATCAATCAAGGATAGTCCGCGTTCCCCGTCGGTGAAATTGTCTAGCGGTACTCCTGATAAGACGTAGCCAACGGAAAACAGATCATACGCCGTCGAGCGGGGATCGGCTACCGAGCCAGTCAGCGCATCATTTGCGGCAAGCGCCAGGGCATTATAGCCAAAGATGCTATCGAGACCGACCTGGCTCGCGCCATTCTGCTCGAAGATCGAGACGCCCCACGGTAAGACACGCTCAGGCGTGTCGCCAATGATCTGCGCCGCGTGATGCCACAGGAGCGCCGGGGCCGTCGGCTCAACCCGCACCAGCTTGTACCCAAAGTGCCAGAGGTCGGCCACGACCAGGACAGCAAGCGCGGCTGCGAAGAAGTAGCGACGTCGTGGTGAGGTATCGGCTGTGAGA
>JAICPS010000729.1 GCA_025929715.1 Anaerolineae bacterium
CTGATTGGCGGGATTCGAGAAGTTGTCCTCAAAGATATGATCGGCCAGGGCAAAGCCCTGCTCTACGTCGCCCTTACGCAGTTTGAAGTGGTTGCAGATGTTACTTCCATCTTCTGCCCTGAGGATGATGTCCGCAAAACTCTCTTCGCGGCGCATGACCGTCTCGTGGACCAGTGGCGGTCCGTTACCAGTAACGGGGTCCGGTTTGAGCGCTTCATCCAGGGTTAGGGCCGGCGGCAGCTCTTCATACTCGACGTAAATCCGTTCCAGGGCGGCTTCGGCCGTGTCCCTGTCTATGGCAGCCACTGCCACCACCGGATCGCCGACGAAGCGCGCTTTGTCGATGGCCAGGATGCCCTGGTCGCGATAGACAGGGCCGAATCGGGCGCGCACCTGGGGGTTCTCCAGCAGTTCCGCGCCCGTCAGGACGGCGACGACGCCCGGCATCTGCTCGGCTTCGCCGGCGTCGATGGCAACGATTCGCGCGTGGGGGAAGGGGCTGCTGAGGATCTTGCCACAGAGCATGTTCGGCACTTCAAGATTCAGTACATACTCGATGCGCCCGCTGACCCGTTCAGTCGCGTCAACATAGTGAACCGGTTCGCCGATTTTCATGCATTGTCTCCTATGGCCTGTTTGATGGCTCTGGGCACCAACGCAGCAATGACCTGCTTGCGATACCAGCTTGAGCCACGCATGTCGGACAAGGGGTCAATAGAATCTGCATAGCCGCGACCGATATCTTTGAGCCGCGCATCGTCTAATTGGTGGCCTACTGCCAGCGCTTCGACCTCGGAGAATTGCTGCGGCCGGCCCGTCACGGCGCCGACGACGACGCGTAACTCGTGGCAAACGCCGCCATGCCCGTTCCTGACCAACACTGCCACCCCGACACAAGGACGGTCTTCTGAGGAACGGGAAACGAATTTAAGGTAAGCAGTCCGGGTACCGGGCGCCGTTTCTGGAACGTTGACTTCCGTTATGATTTCGTCTGGAGCGAGCGCCGTCTCATAGTAGCCCTGGATGAGCTCCGACACCGTAAGCGTGCGCTCACCGTCGGGGCCGCTGATCCTGACGCGGGCGCCTAGAGCTACCAGCACAGCCGGCGGATCCGAAGCATAATCAGCCTCGGCCAGCACGCCGCCCACAGTTGCCTGATTGCGTACGCGCACGTTGGCAACCTTGTGAAACGCGTCGGCCAACACGGGCCAGTTTTCGCGTACAGGCGCCGATCGTTCTACAGCCCGATGAGTCGTCAGGGCCCCGAGGCGGAGATCGGCGCCAGGTTCGTGACGGATGTAGTTTAAACCTCCAACACGTTCCAAACATATGAGATAACGTGGACGGATGAGGCCCTGCATATACATTAAAATGAGCGCCGTACCGCCCGCGAGCAGTTTTGACTCATAACCATGCGCGCGCAACAGCATGGCCGCCTCGTCTACGGTTTCAGGCCTCAACAACTCCAGCTCACGCATTAATCCTCCAGAAACAATTGCAAAAATCTTACAGCTTTGTTCGTCGAAGCAGACCACGCCGCGTTACACCATGTCTTTTATTCGGTTGAAGTTGGTTGAGCGTTACTGGTTTGTGGGCCGGAGCGATCGCAACCAGTTAATAATCGTGTTGATTACTGATTTGCTAAGGATCACGAACAGCGATGGCGGCGGCGACTGGAGATCGGCTGCCTGCGTGAAGGGAGTTGAGGAAGTACGAATCGCCTGAGGTTCTTCTTCCTCTGCGACCATCGCTGCACTGTACTGCTTCAGCTGCACCTGGAGACATTGGGCAAAGGCGCTGGTTATTTGCTTGGCCGTTTCCAGGATTACGCCCTGGCCAAACTGGCCTAGCCGGCCGCGAATGACGGCGTCGACTGTGAAGGCGACCTCGGTCTGGGCCTCGTCGACTTCCGCCAGGTTGGCGGAGAA
>JAICPS010000023.1 GCA_025929715.1 Anaerolineae bacterium
ATCCTCAATTTGCTGGGTCAGAAACTCATACCGCTCGAGAGTTTGTTCATACTCGAGTGGGGCTTCGGGGTTCACCGAACCGATGCGATGAAGTTGCCCACGGTAATCCTGGATCGTCTCCCGGATATTTTCAGGCAGCTCGATTACTTCCGGCAGTCGATCGACGACCTCTTTCATCGGGAGTGGCGTCTGTCCACCCTGATGTTCGTCGAACTGCAGGTCCACAAGACCCAGGTCGGCGCGAATGCGCTCGATGAGACCTTCAAGCTGATTTTCTCGCTGGCTAAGGTCCACTTTCATCTGTGTGTAGTAGGTCTCAACATCGTGCGTCTTGCGTTGCGCCTCGGCTAAGACATCTTCAAGCTCGCGTACGTCGTCTTGAAGTTGCTGCAGATTTGTGGAAAGCGGAGCGAGCTGCTCGTCGATTTTTTCAATTTTGTTCTGAAGCTCCTGCAATTCGTCTTGTGCATGCGAGAGATCAAGCTGCTGCTGTTCTCTTTCCAGCCGCTCAAAGCGCTCCTGTTGGCGGCGCAACTGGTTGTCTACCTGTTGTAGGGTGGCTTGCCGGCTTTCTACGACGGCTTGCCGCCCCGCGACAATGGTGCGGGCAGTCTCAATTTCCTGTCGCCGCGACTGGCGCTGTTGTTCCGCTTCTGGAAGCGGCAAATCCTGCAGCCGAGTTCTGGCGTCGCCGGCAGCGATTTCCAGGTGCACAACCTGTTCGCGCTGCTCGTCTATTCTTGACTGAACGTCGCGCATCCGCTGCTCCAGGCGCACGATTTCCTCACGCCGGGTTTTCTGTTGTTGCCGATAGAATGCCTGACGCTGACGAGCACGATCAAGGTCTCGCTGGACGTGATTCAGGCGCTGCTCTGCTTCAAACTGTTGGCGGCCTAAAAGCTGATCTTCGTAACTAAGTTGACCAAGCGCTTTCTCTTGCGCCTCAATTATTTTCTGCTGGCCAGCAACGGCTTGGCGTAAGGTTTGTGCCTCGGATCTGGCTGCTTCAAGTTCTTCGTGGGCAGCTCGCCAGGCTTCCTCGCGGGCGATGATGCTCTGCTGTGGATCTGCGGTGGGAACTTCCACAAGACCGCCTGAATGAACGATGAAACCATCGGGCGCGACAGCGAGTGTGCCAGAAGGAAGCTCGCGGCCTAATTTGGTGGCTGCTTCGCGCGATCTTACCAGGAGAATTGGCTGAAATAGCAAACGAGCTACGGCTTCGATCTTTTCCGGCACATCGACGATGTCCGAGGCCCAGGCAATCACCTCAGGGTCATGAGGAAGCTCGCAAGCGGCGGGCGCCACAATGGACGGAGCCACTGCGGCAAATAACGAGTAACCATCCTCTTGTGCTCGCAGCACCGCTTCGAGCGAGGCTTCATCATATAAGATTAGCGTTGCCAGTCGGGTTCCGAGCGCTGCTTCAAGGGCGAGGCGGTGATCGGCGGGCAGGTCAATGAGGGTGGTGATACGCCCGAATGATCTGACCCGCGGACCGATCTTCACCTCTCCATTGCGCATTTGATTTAGGAGATCACAGCGCGACTCTAATCGTGCCACGCTCTCTTTGAGGGAAGACAGACGCTCTTGCCGGCGCTTCTGTTCTTTTTGGGCTTCCACCTGGTCGCTGCGCGCGCCGTTGATTTTCGATTTGAGTTCTTGACGCCGGCTGCTAAGTCCGGCGAGGTTTTCTCTGGCCGAGATCGCGGTTTTGTCCAGCCGCTCAATTATGGAGGTAAGGTCTAGCAACTCGTTGCCATCATCGCGTTCAAGCTGGCGCTCCCCAAGGCGCTCCTGAAGCTGGCTAAACTGACCTTCGGCCTGCGCCAGTAGTTTTTGAGCTATGCGCTGTTCCGCTTCAAGTCCTGATAACGTTTCCGTCCAACGGTCGATCTCTTCCTGTTGTGTCTGGAAGCTCTGATTGAAACGCTCGAGTCGATGTTCACGGTTAGAAAGTTCGTCGCGAGCCGCCTGCAAATCGACGGATGCTTCGTCAAGAGCAGACTGGACGTGGTGTTGTTGTACTTCGAGGCGGGGAACGTCTTCGGCTAACTCGCTTATCTGGCGCGCCAGCAGCTTTGCACGCTCACCAAGGACGGCTACCCGGCGGCTGGCGCTTTCGCGCTGCTCGCGCAACAGCTCCCGCTTACTTTGATGGTTCACGAGCTTGTTTTGTAACTGATTTATTTCGCGGCGTAGACGGTCGATCTTTGCTTGCTTTTCCGCAATAACGCTGCGACTCTCCTTCCAGGCCGCTTCTGCCTCGCCCGCTACCACTCTCTGTTGACGCAACGCCCTTTTGCGTTCTTCCCACTGGTAACCGTACCAGATACGTAAGAGGTGGCGCAGATCCGTTTCAACCTGCTCATAGGTGCGCGCGCGGCTTGCCTGTCGCTTCAATGCGCCAAGCCGCGGACGAATTTCCGACAAAATGTCATGGACACGCTCAAGATTCCGCTGCGTTTCCTGCAAACGGCGCAACGTTTCGGCGCGACGCGCCTGGTAGTGGCTGACGCCGGCTGCCTCCTCGAACAAGGCGCGGCGTTCTTCAGCGCGCAAAGAGAGCGCCTGGTCGATCAATCCCTGGCCAATGATAGTATAGGTCCGTTCGGCGAGACCGCTCGTCGCCAAAAGATCCTGTACGTCACGAAGCCGGACCTTCTGACCGTTGATCAGATATTCGTTTTCCCCAGAACGAAATGCTCGTCGTGCTATGTCTACTTCAGCGTAATCGATGGGTAACCATCCGTCGGCGTTGTCCAGGGTCAACACCGCCTGAGCCATGCCGCCACGGGTGCGTGTCTGGCTGCCGGAAAAGATCATATCTGACGTGCGCTTACCACGCAGGGTGCTGTAGCTTTGCTCGCCTAGAACCCAGCGGATGGCATCGGCAATGTTGCTCTTACCGCTCCCGTTGGGGCCAACGACGGCAGTGATGCCTGAGTTGAAGTCAAATTCTGTTTTGCTGGCAAAAGTTTTGTAGCCTTGGAGCTGTAGTTTCTTAAGTTTCATACGCTGCGGTGACTGGCTTCCGTTCCCGCATTACCTGACAGTAACTCGAGAGCATGGGGCAAAACGGGCAACAGAACTGCCAGATTTTCGCGAATGGCCTTTGGATTGCCTGGAAGGTTTACGATGAGCGTCTGCCTGCGAATGCCTGCAACACCGCGCGAAAGCATGGCGTGTTGTGTGACTTTCAGGCTTTCTGCACGCAGAGCCTCGGCGATACCAGGCGTATCGCGCTCGATGATGAGCCGGGTGGCCTCAGGTGTGACGTCTCGTGGGGCAAATCCAGTACCACCTGTCGTCAGGATCAGGTGTAGCCCTTCATCACACCAGGCGCGAAGGGTAGAGGCGATGACTTCGATTTGGTCAGCCACGATGGACTGTTGCGCTACCTGCCACGGAGTGCGGTCTTCGATAATCTTCGCCATCAATGGGCCACTACGATCTTCGTAGGCGCCGCTGGCGCCCCGATCGCTAACCGTAAGAATACCTACGAGAAACATGTGATTGTAATGTCTGATTTCAAGAATGGTTGCTCCAGGTAGAGGGTTTTAGCGAACAGTGTCCATTTTTTCGATTAGTTGGAGCCAGGCTTCGTTGAGACCGCTGTCGGTTACTCCATAGAAGACGCGCACTTCGCCATCGCTCCGCATTGCTAAATCGTACCATACGTGTTTATCACGCTGCCGCTTATTCAGGACGGCCATATCTCCGTGCCAGTTGATGGACTCGGGGCGCGGAGGATTGTCTTCCACCTGGGTGATCGCGTAGTGCCACAGTTTGCGCGCCGAAGAGCGGGTAACATCCTGGATACGGTTGCCGTTGCGCAGGTCGTGAACGGTATGGTAAATAGTACCGTTGCGCACTTTACTTTCAACAATTTCCACCCCGGTGCTGGGTGGATTCACTTGTGGCGGGCCACCGCTGGGCGGGCTCGCTTCCAGTGCATCAGCGTCCTCTGCTGCCAGGATCGAGCGCGCCGCGGGCGGTGTTGGTGGGGCAAAGGACGCCGTCGTGACGCTGTTGAGACGTTCGCTACGTTCGACGAGACGAACGATTTCGTCCCGGACTGCCATGTTGGTTTCGGTCTCATCGCGCACATAAAAGCGGCTGTCGTCGATGGCATAGGGCAAGTCATGCCCTGGTTGAACGGTGACGCGCAGGACGTTGACCCCCTGCGTGGTGAGACGATCCATGGCAACTTCTGGCTGAGGGCTAAAGCGCCGGGATATCGCTGTTTGGATTTGCTCGATTGCTTGATTTGGGTTGCGCACGCCGACGGCACTTTCTTTCGGCGTCGAGGAGACCCCGATATAGATCGTGCCTCCATTTGTATTTGCCATCGCGCATATGTCTTCAAGGATACGATTGAAATGGCCGCCGCGTTTACTCATGCTGGTGTGAAAGGATTGTACGATGCTCTCGCCTTCCTCGCGTGCTGCCTGAACAAAGTCAATTGGTTGTGCTTTGCCGCGGTATGGACGCGTCAGTGAGAAATCATTATTCTCAAAGACCGCCTTCAGCGCCTCGAAGCTGAGTTCCGACAAAAATACCTCTGTGACCCGGTCGCCAATGCCAAGATGGCGAGCATTATCCGGATCGCGCACGAGACGATGGGCGTCTGAGCCCTGGATACAACGCATCGGACGCGGATATTCGGGCTTGGAGCCGTCAAAAAAGCGACGCGTTGAATAGCGCCCGCGCTTTTCGAGATCGGTAACTTCCAGCGCATGCAAATTTGGATCTTGAGTATAGGCGATGCGCGTCTGGCCTCCAAAATCAAAACCACGCATAACGACCCCGTTGCCAGAATTTGCATGGGCCGCAATGACGATACCTCCAGCGTTGTTGATAAGCCGGTAAGCAGTGAGAACGTCGGAAGTGGCGCCGACCGTGGCGCTGCCCTGGTTAATTAAGTTGCGGGGAACGTTCAGCGACAGAAGCAAATGTTCGAGGAAGGCGACGTCTGTAGCCGGCGGAAAAATGCCCATGATGTGAAAACCAAACGTCGCCGTAAACTCAAACCCAGGCAGTACAAGCATCTTCGCCAGGAGGCGTCGATACTCGTCGAGGCGGCGCTGTTCTTCCGGTTCAATGCGTTGTAGTTTCTCAAGCAGGGTGAGCTGCTCGAGCGTCTTCTGCAACGTCGCGTAGCCTGCAACCGTGTTGTGATCGGTAAAAGCGATGATGTCCAGGCCGCGTAATTCCGCTTGACGCAAGACGTCAAGCAGCGAAGCCTGAGGATCCTCGTAATCGCTGGATCCCGGAGTATGTAAATGAAGATCCATGCGTCGCCACTGGCGATTGCCGGACCCTGCCTGGCTCTTAACTTTGCCAGTTCTACTCACTAGTAATCTCCCTGGAATGGTCGCTCCCTCTGTACCATTTTAATTTTCGCAACAAACTCTATGCCTTTGAGGCAATGAGCTCCTTCATTTCTATTGTAAGCGCATTGGGCGAATACGGTTTTAAGAGAAACAGATCTGCTCCCTCACTAACTACGTGGTCGGCAATGCGCTCATCGCCGGAGACCATAATAATTGGCGCGTTGCGCACCGTCACGTCGGAATGCCGGCGAATTGAACGCAGTAAATCGATTCCCGTGGCTTCCTTTCCAAGATAGCAATCGATGATAAACGCTGTAACGCCTCTTTCCGCTGCCTGTAGCGCGCTGGTTATCTCGGTAAACGTAGACACTTCGTAGCCCTCGAGTTCAAGCAGCATCTTGATCAGGCTTGTCGTGCTGTAATCATCGTCTACGACTATCACTTTTGACATACTGTCTTGTCAGTCCCAGCGCCTCACTCTGGACTTCCACCACCCCGGGGCGGTGAATCTTAATCGGGCAGCTCACCACTCTCAGGACAACAAACGTCGCCGACTGCGGTGCCGGCGACGGGTTGGAACTTACTTTCTTGACCACACAGATGAATAGTTAGCGATCACCAAGAGAAGCAATACCTCTAACAATGCCCACAATACCAATGGCGGATTTAATCGCATCTCCTGTGGATATCTTTGGTGGGCCGCCATGGCTTTCTTCGGCCGTGCGCGCCAATAAGTAGGCAGTTCCCACCCCAACCAGCGCCCCGATAATTCCACCCACAATTAATGTTTTCGTTCTCCAGCTATCTATCGTGGACATTGCGGTCAATCTCCTGCGAAATAATCTGCTTCAATTCAATTAAAAAACGGTTTAGAAACGCCGCAGTAGCGTGGGCACTGATGACAGGGCTGGCTACTTTCGGCAAATGGGTTTTAGTCCTGTCTTGAACTGAAACCACGATGTTTTCAATTCTCCAAAACAAAGGGAGCGAGGGCCTGTCTTCTGGGTCTGCCGACTTGCGCCGCCGGTAAACGACGAGGGCAATGACAGCTACTGGAGGCAGGGCACATAGGAGTAAAAGTGGCGCCAACATGATAATCGTGAAGGTATCGGCGACTCCTGACGCGAGCCCTCGATAATAGGCCGCGTTAGTATCCATCGCAAACCAGCCGCCGGCGACCGTCAGCCAGAAGAGGCCCAGAATTAAGACAATCCAGGCCAGCGCCGTGATGCCCACCGGGAGATAGACCACCAGGCGGTTGAACCTACGCAGCCGCTTACGGCGCGCCAGTTGCTCCTGTGTGGGCGCCAGCGCCGGCTGCAGGGCAACATAGCGATTAGCCGACCTTAAATACGGTGTGTTCTCAACGCTCATAGCGTAATTGTATCATAGATGTCCGCTGTTCAGCGAATTCAACAGGGCGAGGGCTCGCTGCTAACGACGGCGCCCGAAGCGTCGTAGCAGGTGCAGTAGCTGGCATTCTCCCCGTCACCTTTCCACATGAAATAAACGATCTTGCCCTGGCGGCAAGCGTCCGCTGTGGTTGCGGGTCGCGTCCATTCCAGGGCAAGGCCGCCATCGTCAGTCTCCTGGATAAGGAACAGTCGCACGTGCCGTTCCGTGCGCTCGCCAATCTGAATTTCACCCTGCGTGGCAAGAATGGCGGCCACTACGGGAAAGCCCATTACCAGGAGCCAGATGACCAAGAGCAGTAGATATAGGAGGCGGCGCAGCCAGACATTCATAACAGCAGCGAAAGGAGCGCCGTACTGACGCTCCATTCTGACTTACTGGGCGAGAGCGAGTTCAGACAAGACCATCATGTACATTTCAGAAGTATATTCCTTTAGCATCCGGCGCGTTCCGAACTGAGGGGCGCTAGAACGAATGGACTCGCGCATAATCTCAACCCAGCCTCTAGGAATGTCATCACGATCGCGGTCGTAAAAGAGCGGCACGATTTCATCCTCGAGAAGGCTGTAAATAGCGTTGGCGTCGTCCCAATCCTGACTTCCGCGGTCATGGCGAACCGTTCCGTCGCCAATTGCCCAGCCATTGGCCCCGTTATAGGCTTCCGCCCACCACCCATCAAGGACGCTCAAATTGGGTATGCCGTTGATCGCGGCCTTCATCCCGCTTGTTCCGCTTGCCTCACGCGGCCGCAGCGGATTGTTGAGCCAGAGATCGACTCCCTGAACCATATAGCGTGCCATGTGCATATCATAGTCTTCGATGAACGCCACACGGCCGCCGATTTCATTGTGCTTGGCGTGGGAATAAATGCTCTGGATTAGCATTTTACCGGGATCGTCGGCCGGATGTGCCTTTCCGGCGAATATTAGCTGCACGGGCATATGCGTGTTCAGAAGAATGCGACGCAAGCGGTCAATATCGGCGAAGATCAGATCTGCACGCTTATAAGTTGCGAAGCGCCGGGCGAAACCGATCGTCAATGCGTTCGGATCGAGTAGCGTGCCGCTGGTAAGTACCTGGGTGGGATCATCGCTCCCTTTTACCCAGCGACGCCGCACACGCTCGCGCAGGAAGCCCAGCAACTTTTGCTTGAGCTGGTAATGCAGATTCCAAAGCTCGGCGTCAGGAATGTCGGCGAGGCGCTCCCAGATAGTGGGATCGTCCTGTCGTGACAACCATTCCGTTCCCAGATACTTGTTAAAAAGGTTCTGTGTTTCGCTGGGCAACCAGGTAGGAAGGTGAACACCGTTCGTGATGTGAGTAATGGGTACCTCTTCCAATGGTCGCTCGGGCCAGACGCTGCGCCACATTTGTCGCGACACCTCACCATGTAGCTTACTGACACCGTTCACCAGGCCGGACGTGCGGAGAGCAAGAACCGTCATGTTGAATGCAGTTCCCCACGATTCTTCGTGGCGCCCTAACGAAAGGAACTCGTCGCGATTCAGGCCCAGCTCTTCCCAAAATCGGCTGAAGTATTGCTCCATCATATGGAATGGAAAAGCATCGTGACCGGCTGGTACGGGCGTGTGCGTCGTAAAAATTGTCTGCCGGCGAACTTGTTCCAAAGCTTCATCAAACGTCGCACCGGCGGCTACCCGCTCGCGCATCAACTCAAGAACCAGGAAAGCCGAATGCCCCTCGTTCATATGCCAGGCCTGTGGCTCGATGTTCAACGTTCGTAAGATGCGGACCCCACCTACACCCAGCATTAGCTCCTGGCGAATGCGGACTTCGCCATCGCCGGAATAGAGGCGCGCCGAAAGTTCCCGGTTCCACGGATCGTTCTCGTCGACGTCGGTGTCCATCATATACAGATTGACGCGGCCCGCTTTGACGTTCCAGATACGGGCATAGACCGGACGATCGCCCAACATGACGCTCACCTTGATGTCCTGGCCCGAGTCGTCCAGCATAGGACGGATGGGCGCCTGATTCAAGTCGAGCTGTTCGTAGATTGCTTCCTGCCAGCCATGTGATGGAATACGCTGGCGGAAATAACCCTGCGGATACATGAATCCGATTCCGACCAGTGGGATGCCCAGATCGCTCGCTTCTTTTGCGTGATCCCCAGAAAGGATACCGAGACCTCCTGAGTAGATGGGCAGTGAGTTGTGCAGGCCAAACTCGGCCGAAAAATAGGCAATTGGCGAATTCTTCAGTTCCGGGTACGTCGTGCGAAACCAAAGATGACCGTTTTCCATCTCACGGTCGAGCTCCATGAGCACTTTGTTGTAATGGCGGTAGAAAGCCGGATCTTGCGCCGCGTCGGCCAGACGGCCGGGGCTGATCTCGTGCAACATTTGCACCGGATTATGATGGGTGCTGCGCCATAGGGTGTAATCCAGGCGCTTGAAGAGCGCCCGGGCATTGTAGTTCCAACTCCACCATAAATTGTAGGCAAGGTCAGGAAGACGATTTATCTTCTCTGGCACTTTTTCGGTGAGTGGCGTCATTGTTATTGAGTCCTCTTTATGTAATATGTTGTAGTGATTATTCGATGGACTGCCAGCCCCTGTATTGAGATATAGGTTCCTTCGCCAGCCGGATGGCCACGTCGGCCATGCGGCTTACGCACCAGGAAAAATGGTTGGGCTTGAGCAAGTTAATGTCCATGTCTGGCGCGGGGTTTGTCGGATTGATGATATACGGTACGCCGTCTTTGACGACGTATTCAACCATGTTTATATCGTAGCCATAGGCCTTGCAGATACGAACTGACTCTTCTTGCAGCGTCTTCACCAGGTCAGAGTCTAGAGATTTATCGTCATGAAGGTAGACTTCCTCTTCATGCGCATAGCGGATGGCGCGACAAAATTCCTGCCCTATAACGAAGCAATGAACGTGTTCATCCGATTCAATAATTTCCTGCACGATGACGGTCAGTGTGTCGCTTTCGTCATACTTTTGGATGAGGTCGTCGACGTCATAAACGCGATGCGAGATGCGTCTTCCACCGGTATGGGCGTCCTTCAGTATGGCGGGAACACCAACGTAATCGATGATGCCACGCCAATTCATTGGGTATTCCAGGTTACGAAAGCTTTCGGGAACGACCTGAGTTTCTACACGCTTGTTAGGTAGGACCACAGTTCGCGGTGTGCGCATCCCTAGTTTCAGAGCCAACGCTTCGCCAAAGAATTTATCGTCCGACGCCCAGGTGAAAGGATTGTTTATGATGTAGGCGCCATTTAGCGCAGCAAATTTTAGGAAGACGCGATAATAAGGAATCTCCTGGGACATACGGTCAATAATGACGTCGTATTGAGGGGGTTTTTCGAGGAAGGTGCCGCCTAACTTGACGAATTCTGCGATTACGCCTACATCTCTTTTGTTAACTTCGGTAATGAATGCTGATGGCCAACTCCATTCGCGACCAATGATCAGGCCGATCTTCTTTTCGCGATCGCTCATGTTTATCTCCACGCGGGATTGCACTGACACCATTGCAAAGTGTAGCAGCAGGGCAGGAATCGTCAAATGAGCCCCATTTCGATGGGGATGTTGTCAATCAGGCGAACGTCGCCTATGAAAATCGCTCCAGATAGAAGCGCTTTGTCTTCGACGACGTCCAATTCTAAGAGAGTCTCAGGATTGGCAACGCTGACGTAGTCCAGCCGGGCGAGTGGTTCCCGCTCAATTTCGGCTATCATGATCTGACGTAGGTCGGATGCCTGGCGCTGGCCTGCAAAGAAAGCACTCTCCGCCGCCGTCAACGCACGAAATAAGACCGGCGCTGCAAGCCGCTGTGATGCTAAGAGGCGCTCATTGCGCGAACTCATGGCTAATCCATCGGACTCACGAACGATAGGGCAAACGACAAGCTCGACATTAAAATCCAGGTCTTTTATCATGCGTTGTACAACGACCACCTGCTGGGCATCCTTTTGGCCAAAGTAGGCGCGCTGTGGCTGGATAATGTTAAAGAGTTTAGCGACGACGGTGGTGACGCCGCGAAAATGCGTTGGGCGTGACGCGCCCTCAAGTGGTTGAGCCACTTCAGAAACAATTACAAAGGTCTGGGATCGCGGCGGGTACATTGTCGAGTCGTCCGGGACAAAGACGAGGTCAACTTCCTCTTGCTCTAAAAGACTGAGGTCGCGCTGTAGATTTCGAGGGTAGGCCTGCAAATCTTCGTGTGGAGCGAATTGCGCTGGGTTTACGAATATGCTGACAGCCACGTAGTCGTTTTCGCCCCGGGCGCGCCGGACGAGAGATATGTGACCCTCGTGTAGAAAGCCCATGGTGGGAACCAGGCCCCAGCTCTGGCGCGGATCCAACCATCGATACGCACGTATCTCGTCGACCGTCTTACAAACCTTCATCCTGTCCTTCCTGGTTAAGGAGCCAAAACGTTCGTTGCAAGTTGCCCGGAAGGTCCACTATTTGCGTCTTCCAGTTTCCACCGCTCATTTTGAAAGTCAGCAAGTCGTAAAGAGCCTTATTTACGGGCGTGGGAATGCCGCTTTCGGAGCCAAGCTGGACGATGGCTCCGGTGATCGCGTCGATTTCTGTCGGGCGGTTGTTTAAAATGTCTTGCAGCATCGAGGAGCGGTTGCTTGCCGTGGATCTCGCAACGTCCATGGCGCTCTTCTGCGCGTCGAACGGCGAGACGTCAATTCCACGTGCACGGGCGACCTGGGCGGCCTCACTTGCGGCTTGCCGTGCGATGCCGTTCGCACTTCCACTTGTCAACAGAAAGCCGTTTGGGACGCCCACGAGCGCAGTCAAAGGGTTTATGGCAGCATTCACTGCCAGCTTGCGCCAGACGATTGTATTTACGTCAGGGGATAGTTGAACCCGAAAACCGCTGCGACGCAGAAGCTGGGCGAATTCGCCGATTAGGTCAGGTTCCCGGCCGGCCGTCTGCTGAAGAAACGTATCACCCCGTCCGGCGTGGCGCACAACGCCTTCCCCCTCCAGGCTCGCTCCCTCGCTGGTGCTGCCCAACACGACCTGTGCGGGGTCCAGACGTGATGCCAGCATGTCGTCGTTGCCCAATCCATTTTGGAGTGTGACGGCGATACCACCAGGGTCGAGGAAAGCCTCAATTTCGCGCGCCGCTTGGGCCGTTTGATAGCTCTTGACCAGCACCAGCGCAACCTGTGCACCGACGATGCTGTGGGGCTCTGAGGTTACCCGCACATTCACCCTGAGAGTCTCGTCTGGCGTGATCAAGGTGAGTCCGGCTCTCAAGGCCGCAAGCTGTTGCGGCCAGTGGCCAAGCATGGTGACCTCGGCCCCCGAGCTTAAATGGGCGGCAAATAGGCAGCCCATTGCGCCAATGCCAACGACAACGATCTGCAACATAGGCTAGGGACGAGCTCGAGAACTATTCTGATCTGACCAGATGCTCACGGTTCTCGAGTTGGCGGCGAAAATCGGCCAATTCGGCGTCGTCGAGGTGGTATACGTGTTCGGAAGCAGGAAAACGGTGCTGAGCCACGTCTTCGCGAAACGCAGAAAAAGCTTCCAGGATCTGTTCATTCAGATTCGCGTACTGTTTCACAAAAGTTGGTGTGAAGCGATCAAACATACCCAAGACGTCATGATAGACGAGCACCTGACCATCACAGTCAGCACCGGCGCCAATGCCAATTGTAGGAATATGCAGCATGCTGCTGATGGTCTCGGCCACCGGCGCAGGGATCGCTTCGAGAACCAGGGCAAAACAGCCTGACTCCTGTAACGCGAGCGCGTCGTCGACGAGCCGCAGGGCAGCTTGAGATGTCCGACCCTGGACGCGATAACCACCCAGCCTGGAAACGGACTGGGGCGTCAGCCCGATATGACCCATCACGGGAATGCCTGCGGCCACGATTGCAGCGACGGTGGGCGCCATTTCCCGTCCACCTTCCAGCTTCACACTGTCCATGCCGCTCTCCTTTAGAAAGCGGCCGGCATTGCGCACGGCTTCGGCGGTGGATACCTGGTATGACAAAAAGGGCATGTCGCCGATGAGGAAGGCGTAGCTGGCGCCGCGGGCAACGGCGCGGCAATGATGCAGCATCTCTTCCATGGTGACCGGAACGGTTGTCTCGAGCCCAAGCACAACCATTCCGAGAGAGTCGCCGACGAGAATAATGTCTATCTCAGCACGGTCGGCCAGCAGCGCCGACGGATAGTCGTAGGCAGTGATCATCACTATCGGTTGGCCCTGCTCCTTTCTTGCCTGTACGTCGAGTAATGTAAACTTTTTGCGCGTCATTGATTGTCCTTAGCTCAAGAGACGGCTGTAAGCGCTTGAAAAATGCTGGGATAGCTCAGAAAGCGGCGCCGGTTGAGTATGCAGCATGCTTTTGTGCGGCAGCCAGCAGCGAGTCGGCAATGGCGGCGATTTCCTCAGAGCGCGCCAACTGTTGGCGCCAGGCCAGCGGGATGTTTTCTTCGCCGTAAAACGCTCCGGCCAGCTGGCCATAGATCGCAGCGGTCGTGTCGGCGTCGTCGCCGAGATTGGCAGCCATGAGGCAGCCGCTACGAAAATCATTGCTGTGGTAAAAGGCCCATAGGGCGGATTCCAACGCGCGGACGACGTAACCGGAGCCCTTGATTAGTGGTGGCTGCCGTTGTTTGAAGGAGCCTGTGGCTATCTCGGCGATTTCTGGGGCCAGAGGGTCGCTTCGCCATTTGCGCTCGACGGGTGAATAGTTGGCAGCTAAGAGAGAATTTTTTTCTTCGCCGTACAGCGCACCCAGGATAAGGGCCGCCATGTAGCGGCATGCGTCTACGGCAGTAGGGGCGCCGTGGGTCGTGCGGCTGCTGTCGCCCGCACGGTCGACGGCCCGCGATGCATCGCCTGCATAGAAGAGTACCACCGGCGCCAGCCGCATGAGGGATCCGTTACCGGCCGAATAAGGATCAACCGATCCGCTAAAGGGGTCACCGCTGCGCTGATAGGCATCGAGGGCGCCACGCACGGTATTACCAATGTCGAAACAGAATCCGGTAGTGCTCCAATAGCCATCGTGGTACCAACGCAGGTAGCGGTCCATCTGGTCAGCGGGGTCAAATCCATCGCATGCCAGCAGGCTTTCGGCAAGGCACATAGCCATGGACGTGTCGTCGGTCCACTGACCCGCTTGTAGTCGGAACGGACCTCCGCCGGTCAAATCGGTGATAGGCCTAAATGTCCCCGGCGCCTTAAACTCCAACGTCGTCCCAAGAGCGTCACCCGCTGCTAGGCCGAGAAGGGCGCCTCGAAAGCGATCCCTGAGAGTGTGAACTTCTTTGCCGGGAGCTGTAGGAATAGGAAAGATGTTGGTCATAAAGTACGGTGTGTCGACGACCAGAGGCCGCAAGTATCATCTGCACGCGAGATTAGTATAACACAGGTGGGGATCGACCAAATGAGATCACAAACGATGCAAAACAGTGAGGCCAATAGTACATTGGTCCGGTAATGGTACCGCCCACTGTTTACAAAATCGGCCTCTGCCTGATAAAATGTGGAAAGTTTTATTGGCCAAGGCAATCCTGTCTTAGAATGCCATAGGTTATGCGAGCCATTTTTTGATTCTGGAGGTTTTATCATGTTATTCCTGGCACGCGAAGACGGACAGGGGCTGGTGGAATACGCGCTACTCATCGCGTTTGTGGCCATTGCGGTTGTGATAATCGTCACGGTGTTTGGGCACCAATTGGAACTTCTCTTTACGACAATTACCGATTGTTTGCCTGATCCAGATCCGTCAGCATGCTTTAATAGCTAACGCCGTCGGTCGATTTCACATATCAATCCCTGTCTGGGCTGCGCGCCGTCATGTGACGGCGCGCAGTTTTTGTTTCCCCGACGCTAAAAATACTCCTCACACGCGCGCGCTTGTGGTTCTGGACACAGTTGTTATAATCGCCGTCGGAGTAACGACGAATGACAGTACCCACGCTGGAAACGATTGCATCGTATTTGACCATCGTCGCGGCCGTCATTGGCGCGTTACTTGCCGCACTCTGGCTGAGCCTCATCATTTGGACGTTCCGCGATATGCGGCTGCGTTCGCGCGATCCGTTCGCCCAGATTCTGGCGGCGCTGGTCGTGGCCGTTTTGCCGGTGGTAGGGCTGATCATTTATCTGATTCTCAGGCCACCGGAAACGCTGGCGGAAGCTTACGAGAGGGCCCTGGAGGAAGAGGCGCTGCTGCAGGAAATCGAAGAACGGCCGGCATGTCCCGGCTGTTCGAGGACGGTCGAGCCCGGCTGGATTCTGTGTCCATACTGTCACACCCGCCTTCGCATGCGCTGTCTGGACTGTGACTCGTTGTTGGAACTTCAATGGAATCTTTGTCCGTTCTGTGGAAATCAGTACGTCGATCCTTACCGTGTTGAAACCGAGCTTGAGGAAGCGGAGTATCTGGCGTGGGAAACCTCAATAAATGGCGAAGAGGGCGACGAGCGCGAAGCGGGCGAAGAAGACGAGGGCGATGCTGAGGTGTTGGCGGTCAGCCAGGAAGACAGCAGCGACAGTTAGACGACAATTGATTTGACGACGCCGGTTGAACCCTTGGGATGAGCTTTGACACTGAGAGCATCCCAGGGGTTTGTTTTGTAAACGGGCGCGCCAGCTCTTGATATGTAGAGGTAAATGTATGCGGTTAAGGCAACTGAATTTCTGGAGCGTTTACTTAGTCATAATTCTGGTCGCCGTGGCTTGCTCGCAGGACGAGGGCGAGGGCAATACGGACGCGACACGCCCGAGTGCTCCCCAAGAGGCTAACGCGAGTGAAGTGGCAGCGGAAACGGGCCAGGAGACGGAGACCGCGGAGTCGACTTCTAGCCCCGCCGTTTCTCCCACGCCAGCGCCGACGGCGACTGCCACCCGCGTCCCGACCGGACCGGTGACGGTGTGTATGGCGCAGGAACCCTCGTCTCTCTACATTTATGGCTCGGACAGCTATGCTGCGCGCGTCATACGCGAGGCCATCTATGATGGGCCGATTGATACGCGCGAATATGGGTATCAGGCCATCATTTTGGAAAAAATACCGTCATTTGCCGACGGCGATGCTCGTCTGGAGACGGTTACGGTGACTGAAGGTGACCAGGTCGTGGATAATGTGGGCAACGTGGTCACCCTACGAGATGGCGTGGTGGTGAGGCCAACCGGCTGTTTCAGCGACGATTGCAGCGTGACCTATGCCAGCCAGGACAGCGAAGACGGCGCAGAAGACGAAGCGGGTGCGGAACCGACTGCGGCGACGTTGGAGATGGATCAGCTTATCGTAGAGTTTAACCTCTTGCCGGAGTTAACCTGGTCGGACGGCGAGCCCCTGACCGCGGATGATTCGGTTTTTAGTTTTCAGCTAGCACAATCTGCGGAGATTCCACCACGCCAGCGTACGGGCCAGCAGGGTGTCGTGCCTCCGCGGCGGGTCGATCCGGTGGAACGCACGGCAGGCTATGAGGCTGTGGATGAAACAACGGTACGGTGGACAGGGAGGCCGGGCTTTCTAGATTCATATTACCAGGGCAACTTTTTCATTCCGCTTCCGGCTCATGAACTGGCGGAGTTGACACCGCAACAACTGTATGAAGCGGAAGCCAGCGCAAGACTGCCCATGGGCTGGGGGCCATATATCCTGACGGAGTGGGTTCCCGGCGAGCAGATTACGGCCGTACGCAATCCAAACTATCTCAGGGCCGACGAAGAGCTGCCGTATTTTGACGAAGTCATATTCAGATTTGGCGATGAAAATGGCGTGCAACTGCCAGGAGCCCTGGTAGGGGGTGAGTGCGATGTCGTCACTAACGACGCATTGGCGATGGACTGGCAGACATACGCGCGATGGGAAGCGGATGGCAGCGTGCAGTTTCATTACACGCCGGGGACGATCTGGGAACACGTGGTGTTTGGCATCAATCCTTCGCCACAAGTTACCTGGCGGGGAGATCTGTTTGAGGACGCGCGGCTGAGGCAGGCGGCAGCCTATTGTATTGACCGCGAGGCGCTTATGATCGAGCTCATGGGTGGCTATTCGGTGGTGCCCAATACGTTCGTGCCGCCCGATCACCCACTGAATCCGGCATCCGATCTGAATGAGTATGCGTATGATCCGCAAGCCGGTATGGCCTTGTTGCAACAGGCAGGTTGGCTCGATACCAACGGAGATGGCGTGCTAGAGGCATATGGAATTGAGGGCCTGGAAGACGGCGCGCAGCTGGTCTTTAACTTTGTGACGACGACGTCTCAACTGAGAGAACGTATAGCCCAAATGGTCGTTGCAAACCTTGCGCAGTGCGGCATTCGCGCCAATCTGACGGCGGATACGGTTCCACCCGAGATCTTTTTCACGGCGGACGTCAACAGCCCGGTTTTCGGGCGAACTTTTGATATGACTGGCTTTGCCTGGTTTGCCGACGTTCTGCCGCCCTGCCACCTGTATCTGAGTTCCGAGACGCCGTCGGCGGCGACCGGCTGGTCGGGCTTCAACGTCAGTGGGTTCAGTAATGAAGCTTACGATCGGGCCTGCGATGCGGCGCGCGGTACGGCGCCAGGTATGCAAGCGTATGCTACGAACCATGCTGAAGCCATGCGCATTTTCAACGAGCAATTACCGGCTATCCCGCTGTTTATGCACCTCAAGAGCGCCTTGACCCGGCCCGACATCGAGGGACTAATTCTGGATCCCTCACAGACGGCGGAAACCTGGAATATTGAAAACTTTCGCCGGTCCGAATAGAACTTAGCTGACCACGGTCGCTTCTTTTTTCTCGTCTTCAGGTAACGTTGGCCGGTTATGCAGGTGTACAGGCTGACCCTGGCGGCGAACGCGGATATTGATCACTTCGATGATGACCGAGAAGGCCATGGCGAAGTAGGCGTAATTCTTGAGGTTCAGATTCTCGGCGGCTTCGTGGTTCCAGCCTTCGATCACGAGTAGCGAACCGATCAATATAAGAAAGGCGAGCGCCAAGATCTTCATTGTGGGGTGCTGATCGACAAATTCGCTGATCCGACCGGCAAAGAAAATCATCACCGCCGCGGCAACGACAATAGCGGCAATCATTATCGGTAACTCGCCCGAAATGCCGACGGCAGTAATCACGGAATCCAGGGAAAAGACGATGTCAATTAGCATCACCTGAGCGATGACGGATCCAAGACTACTGACGGGGCGAGCCACGCTCTCGTGATTTTCGAACCCTTCCAACTTTTCATGAATTTCGCCTGTGCTCTTGCCAATCAAAAACAGGCCTCCTACAAGGAGTATAATGTCGCGCCAGGATAGTCCGTTGCCGAAAATCGCAACCACTTCTTCGGTGAGTCCGATGATAAATGAGATGCTAAACAAGAGAAGGATTCGTGTAATAACAGCCAGCGCAATACCCAGCCGGCGTCCCGTTGCCTGCTGATCTGCCGGCAGCTTGGACGAAAGGATGGCAATAAAAATGACGTTATCTATGCCCAGCACGATCTCTAACGCGACAAGCGTTAGAAGGGCGACGATGCTTTCCGTTTCCATAGGGTATTACCTCCTAGGGCATACTTGATCGGACTGACGGCGAGTGGGAAAGAAGCACTCCAGCCAGGTGAGGGCAATTGTAGTAAGTTTCTACTTGATTTCAACGTGGCTCAAATCACGTTCTGCCGGTGGAAAAGCAGGGTTTAACTCTCTAAGATGGCTAACAAGGACACGAGCCACGGCGAGATTGCGATACCATTTCTGATCGGCAGGAATCACGTACCAGGGGGCGAAGGAAGTATTGCAGCGATTCAGGGCGTCAGTATACGCCTCCATATATGAATCCCATTGTTTGCGTTTCTCCAGATCCTCAAACGAGAACTTCCAGTGCTTCTCCGGATCATCTATACGGTCCTGGAAGCGTTCGCGTTGCTCTTGAGGTGAGATGTGTAGATAGAATTTAAGTATAGTGGTGCCGCTTTCAACCAGCAGCTTCTCAAACTGGTTGATTTGGTCGTAACGCCGGCGCCAAACAGCTTCAGGCACCAGGTCGTCCACGCGGACGACTAATACATCTTCGTAGTGCGAACGGTTAAAGACTGAAATCATGCCATCTGCGGGGACGACGGGATGTACGCGCCAGAGGAAGTCGTGTGCCAGCTCTACTTTTGAGGGTTGCTTAAAAGGGTGAATCCGCACGCCCTGAGGATTTACGCCACGAAACACCTTGCGAATCGTGCCGTCTTTGCCTCCGGCGTCCATCGCCTGGAACAAGATAAGGACGCGGTGCTGCCCCGCCGCATATAATTTGCGCTGCCAGGAGGCCAGCTCATCCCGCAGCTCGCGGAACTCGTCTTCAGCCGCGTCCCGGTTGTCATGGAAGCGCTTACCCTCTGTGGGAAGTTCAGTGATTGAGGCAACTTCACTGGTCAGACGATGTGGTAGGTCCATGAACTTGTCAGCAGAACTGAGGCAGATATTCCGCGAAAGCGTCGAGATAATCGTCGAGAATCACCCGCGCCTGATGCACGTCGTTGATCATCGGATCCAGAAGCAATGCTTGTAAAGCAAGGTCGCGGTCTCCATGAACACCGGCGTCTACGACGAGGTCTACCAGTGCGGTCTCGCGGCGGCAGAGCTCGGCGATCGGTGCGGGGAGTGGATCAAGGGTCAGCCCGTGAACCCCATCGCCAGCGACCACGCCGGGCAGCTCGACGATGGCTTCGCTTGGTAGGTTGGGAATGGCGCCGTCGTTGGGGATGTTCACGGCCTCTTCATAACGATTTAAGTTGGCGATGATTGCTTCTATTATTTCGACTGCGCCTTCGCTATGGACCTCGCGCATACCGTCGATAGCGCCGCCCTCCACCATTTGCGCCAGGCGGTGATGGCTGAATTCGCGGAACATCTCGTTGGCGTCCCAATCGTATAGCCTTAGATTGTAGCGCTCCCACGGACTAGTCTGTGGATCGTGGGTCCAGGGTAGATATTCTGCGAGATGCGTATCTCCGGGCACAGGACAGTAATCGAAGGCATCAAAAAGATCCATCGACAGGGGCTCAAGTTCGGGCGGCACAGTTCTTAGAGCCTCGCGCAAGTCAGGGTAGAGATCGCGGCCGGTATGGCGATCTCGGATGTCGAGAATCCAGGTGAAATGATTCAAACCGGCGGCGCGGATTTCAATGTTTTCGCGTCCTAGCCGTGCCAGCTGATGGACGAGGGGAACGTTTCCCGGATCTGAATGGAGAGAGACGCTTTCGGGAAGTTCCACACCGTATTGCTCCCGC
Source organism: Anaerolineae bacterium (assembly GCA_025929715.1). Taxonomy (GTDB): domain Bacteria; phylum Chloroflexota; class Anaerolineae; order Promineifilales; family Promineifilaceae; genus JAAYYY01. Next base: position 19,993 of record JAICPS010000023.1, read on the forward strand.
AATAATACAGCGGCAATGGCGTAACCTACGGCTATCTGATGGCATTTGCCGACCGCGCGGATGGTACTATGCTTGGTTACTGCCCGAGTAAGGCGCGGCAATGGGTTGCTAAAATTGATAAGAAGGGCTCTCGGGCACAGCGACTCCATGTCGCGGACGATTTGCATCAATGGTGGAATCTGCCGGAAGGTATGCATCATTCCTCCCGGGCCGCCATTTTCGGCGTACGGCTGGCGTAGCCCATGCCTGAGTGGGATCTCCCAATCCTTGCGCCAAAGCTTTTCGCGAGGGGAGACTTCAATAGAGACCACGACGAAATCGGCGCCGTCAAGATGCGGGCAGTGCTCAGTCCCCGCGCTAATTCGCATCTCGGATTGCCACTCGCGGTTCAATCGCCGTGCCACCTGAGTGACGCGATCCAATGAGGTTTCGTCAAGGTCGACGAGAGCCAACTCGCTGCCTTGCAAATAGGGGCTACGAAGGATTGTGGCAATTGTATTTGGACCGAAGATGGCGCTTCCGGCGCCAATGATAACGATTTTTGTAGGATTCATGCTTGTTGTCACCCTCCGTTGCGCCGGGCTGCGACTATCTCGGCCATGATCGCGACGGCAATCTCTTCAGGCGTTGTGGCGTTGATGTCGAGTCCGATGGGGCTGTGAATGCGATTGACCAGTTCCGGCTCCATACCGGCGTCCAACAGGCGCCGGCGACGCATTTCGTGGGTCCTCGCGCTGCCCAAGGCGCCGACGTAAAAGGCAGGACTCGGTAGCACGGTCATTAGCGCAGGATCGTCAATTTTGGGATCATGGGTCAACATGGCGACGGCAGTTGCAGGCGTGATAACGACTTCTTGAAAAGCCTCTCCGGGCCAGGCCTGAATGAGCCTGTCTACGTCCGCAAAACGCTCTGCGCTGCCAAACGCGCGGCGCGGGTCGATGACAATGGTGTGATAGCCAACTGATCTGGCAATGGCGCTCAGAGCGACGGCAATGTGCACGCCGCCGACCATGACCAGCGTGGGCGAAGGCAAAATGGCGTCGACGAAGATCTCGAGTTCGTAGGACGCGGACGTCAGCAAATACCGGGTGGATCGACCGGCAGCCAACGCATCATTAGCCAACGAAACCGCTTCGTCGTCGATGGCGCTGTCCAACGAGCCGCGACGCGATCCGTCTACAGAAACGTACAGCTTTCTTCCGAGTAGCGAACCGGGTCCCTTGACGACGGTGACGACGGCGGCAGTCTGTTCGGCTGCCAGCCATTGCTGCACTTGATCATAGGTGTCGTCTGATAGTGGTTCGACAAATACCTGGATCTGTCCACCACAAGCCAGGCCAACGTCCCAGGCTGTTTCGTCGGCCACGCCAAAGCTCAACAATTGGGCAGTTCCGGTTTCAAGCGTTTCTGTTCCCGCTTCATAAACTGCCCCTTCGACACAGCCGCCGCTCACGGAACCGGCAATCCGGCCCGATGGCGTGAGCGCCATTTTGGCGCCTACGCCGCGAGGCGCCGAGCCCCAGGTCTCGATCACTGTCGCCAGAGCGACGCGTTGGCCCTCACGACGCCAACGTTCGATGTCGGAAATCACTTCACGCATATCTTTTCCACTTAATCTGCGACACTCTAAACAGTGGGATGATAATAACGAAAGTGAGCGGAACGATCCAGTGATTAAGACGCTTCGTAGAGCGACGCGGCCCCTATAACGGCTGAGCGACGTGATTCTCGCTCCGTACCCAGTTTTTCAAGATGTTTGCCAAGATCCTCAAGGCTGGCGAGGTTATGGACTGGAAGAAAATCGTCTACGAAGGGTAATGCGGCCTGCATGCCGCGCGTGAGCGGTTCGTAGCGAGGCGAGCCTAACAGAGGATTAAGCCAGATTAGCCGGTAGCAGCTGCGCTGCAGGCGGGCCATCTCGTGCGCTAGCAATTCAGGATCGCCTCGATCCCATCCGTCACTAATGAGGATGACGATCGCCCCGCGCCCTAGAACCCGCCGTGCCCACCGAAAATTAAACGTCTTCAGTGCGTCGCCGATGCGCGTACCGCCAGACCAATCTTGTACGCTGCGTACGACGCGGTTGAGAGCTTCTTCCAACTCGCGGTTGTGTAACTCGCGCGTGATACGCGACAGGCGGGTGCTGAAGACAAAGGCCTCGACATTCTGTGACAGGCCCTCAAGCAGGCTGTAGACGAAGTACAAGAGTAGGCGCGTGTAGTTCTGCATTGAACCGCTGACGTCGGCAATGATAACCAACGGCCGCGGCTTAACTTTGCGCTGCTGTGTTGGTAGTTCCAATAACTCGCCGCCATAGCGCAGATTTCTGCGCATAAGACGGCGCAGGTCAAGGCGCGGACTGCGTCCCGGCCGGAAGCGCCGCGTTCGTTTTTGGCCTAATTCCCATACTAATTGGGCCATGAAGCGGCGCACGCTTTCGATTTCTTCTTTGCTAAGTTCTCCGAAATCTTTGTGGCGCAACTGTTCCTGGCTGCTGTAGGTCTGAACGACCTCAATGATCTCCTGGCTCTTATCGACGGGGTCGGGCTGCGGTGGTGGC
>JAICPS010000609.1 GCA_025929715.1 Anaerolineae bacterium
AGCGGCCAGGGTCCATAGCCAAGCTCGGCGCCCAATTCCTCTTCGCACGCCTTGGCCACGATCTCGATATGGCGCGCTTCATCCCACATCTGGTTGGCCAGCTCCATGCGCATCTCCCAGGGCAGCTCGGGGAATTCCGCCAGCATCTTGCCCATGCGGTCCGTCGTTTCCACTTCGCCATAGAGCAGCTGGTGGAATTTATGCCGGTAACCTTCTATGGACCACTCATCTTCCGAACTGTACGCCCTCTGAAAATCCTCCGTGTTGCCGGAAAACCAGAACGGCGGCTCGACGACCGAATGGTCCATCGGTGGGCATTGCTTCACAAAGCGGTAATCGCTACGTCTCGGTCGCGGGCGAGGCTTTTCTACGGCGCGCGTGCTGTGAAATGCAAGCCAGTGCGACTCGATACCCTGGCCTGTGACGCCGCCACAGGCTACCAGGTCCGCCTCCAATTCTGCCTGGATATCCAGCGCCAGCCGGCGCGCCTCACGCTCTCGCGTCAGCCCTTCCAGAATCGCCTGTCCCCAGGCCAGGTGCGATTGTCCCATCCCCGCCAGATGCCGCAACATGCGCACCGTCGGCGTGTCTGCCAGTGGATCGGTGGCGTCGGCATGATAGACGTAAGTACTGACGAGATGCGGTTCGAGAACCCGGTAAATGGCCACCAGTCGCTCGATGGTTGATTCTAGATGCCAGACGCGCTCGCACAGCCTGGCGAAGTCGTCGCTGCCCGGATCCTGGCGCTGCCTGGCGTAGCGCAACTGCTCCTGCCGCTCGCCCAACATATCGGCCGCCTGTGCATGGTCGTAAACGTGATAGCCAAAGGCAGCCTTAAAGGCAATCTCCGGCGTGGTGTGGCACCAGCCCGCGATCATTTCCATGAGCTGGATTTCGAGGTAACGGTAGTTTGCCAGGCGGCGCGAGTTTTCATGGACCGCAAAGCGGCCGCCAAATTCCCGACGATCGACAACCGGCATAACTTATTTCTCCTTACTATCTTTCAATAATTACAGGCGTCTCTTCAAAACGCATCACGGCCGTGTCTTCTTGACCGGTGTTGCGGTGCAGCAGGACGATCACGTTTAAACGCTCGTCCAACGCCAGCGGCGCGCCGTGCCAGACGCCTGGTTCCAAAAGCACGCCCTGCCCTTGCCGCACGCGAAAGACCTCGAAGCTCGCCAGCGGCGGCATCCGCGCCGGCTCGTCAAGGTAGTCCGGTGGTCCGACGTAAACCAGGCAGTCACCGCCGGCCGGGATGAGCATCTCCATGGAGCGCATATGGCGCTCAGCCCAATCAAAGCGCAGCTCGGCGGGCTCCAGGTCCAGATAACCAATCCCATAAGGCCGCGCATCCCCTTCCAGGAATGCGTTTTCGCCCCACCACTTCCAGCCGGGGCCAGTTGCGTCTGTATCACGCGTGGGCATTTCGATCACCTTGCCGTACCGCGCAAAGGCTGCCGCCGTTAACTCCTCTACAGGGAGCGTCGTAGTTGCCGGCTCATTCATCGTTGGCAAGCTCAAATTTGAATTCATGATAAGGCGCCAGGTACGGTGTGCCCGCAAGTCCCGACGCCCTTTCGACTCCCTCGAGGAGATTGACGAGGGTGTTGGTCAGTCGTAGTTCCATGATGTTGTCGCCTGGCTTTAACTGCTCGGAAATTTCAACTTCATAGCTCGGCCATAGGCGTACGGCAGCGGGTTGCTCGTTCACCACCACCTCAAGCACATCGTCGCGCACCTGCGGTTGCAAGAATATCCGCTGGCCGACAAAGCTTTCCGGAAGCTGAAAACGCCGCCGGTAGACTGCCGAACCGGAGTAAAAAGGATATCCCTGCCCTGTCCACGATTCCGGCCGAATCGTGTTGCGAGGGGCGGCGATGCGGTAGCTGCCGTCATCCTGGGCGACGAGACTAAAATCACCCATGATCTTGAGCAGATCCAGCAGGCCGTCCGTCGCATTCGTAACAACCAGCCGTAAGGCAATCAAATTATCGCCACGCTCTAGATAGGGCGTCACGTCGACCGCTTTCATCTGGCTGTCAAAGGCGCTGCGCACCGGCGTCGAATTCACCGGCTGGCCGTTGATATAAAGTTTCCATTCCGAGCCGGCAAACCCATCCACGATCAGATTGACTTGCGGCGGAAGGTGTTCGACGGGCAACTGAACTCTGTACCACACCGGAATCGGATAAGGCACGTCAGGCTCGGCCGGAAGTTGGTAAGACCACGCTCCAGGTACCATCGGCAACCAGCCAGAAGATGTGTCAACACCCGGCAGAGCATATGCCTGCCACTCAACGCCCGGCTGTTCCTGGGCTGCCAGCCACTTCCCGATCACCAGCGCGTTGTCGGTCTCGGCCTCAAACTCCCACTCAGCGTCCAGCACAAGAGGTTCGGCGGGCGCTTCACGCTGCGCGCTTCTCCGTATCCGTTGACTGCCCTGTTCTAGGACAACGAATCCTTCCGCCGCGCGGCCGTAACCGGTAATCTGCCCGCCGGTCAAATCCAGCTCGTCGAACCGCAGATTCGTCTCCGTAATCCGCAAGCCATTCGAAGACCGGGGTAAGACAAAAGCGGAACCGGCCGGAGGCAGATCGATCTGAAAATGAGTCCGGCCGTCGGTCACTTGGGATGGCCCTACGGGCCGTTCGCTGCCCGTCGAAGGATTCCATAGTACCGGCTGTACGTCCCCGGTGATCGACACCGGCGCCGAAACGTCCATAAATGTAGGATTGACGAAGAAATAAATATCCTGGCCGTCCTTGACGCG
>JAICPS010000489.1 GCA_025929715.1 Anaerolineae bacterium
GAACCTCCGAACTCCTGGCAATCGATTACGGCGAACAGCGTCTGTGGCGGATCGAGTTGTAAAGCAGCCCGGACCTGTGGGCGGGCCACATGCAGCAGAAGAGAGCTCTTGCCGATGCGACGCGGGCCAATCAAAGAGACACTTTGCCCATTGCGTAAGAGCCCCAGGATCTGGCTGATTTCAGCCTGTCGCCCGTGAAACTCCTGCGACCGGCGGATTGCGCCCCGATGGAAAAAGGGATTGTCGATGCTCGAAGTTACGAGACTCATAGTTTTATTTTACGGTGTTAACAGAGAAACGTAAAACGATTGCTGCTCAAAACTCTTCAAGTGTTTTTTCTTTAGGGTCCTGTTGCAAATAATCATAGAGCACGCCCATTACTCGAGTCGCCGCTGTCTCGCGCTCGCGCTGATAGTAGCGCGTTACCCGGCTGCGGCTCAAATGGAGGTAGCGCCGGGCGCGAGTAACGCCGACGTACAGGAGTCGTAGCCGCTCGCTAATTACTTCGATGTGCGCTGTTTCAGTTGGCGTGCGGCCGGCATAGAGGCCGGCGCTGCCCTGCATAAGATGACGCAGCTGCGCCGTCGCTTCCGCAGCCGGATCGCCACCAAGAAAGTCATGGACGCCGAGGAATGGGGCATTCAGATCTTCGGGAATCCAAAAGCCGTCGATACCCACAAGAAACACGGCATCCCACTCCAATCCTTTGGCGCTGTGTTGCGTGGCTAGCGTGATGCGCCCTGGCGCGGGTTCGAAGCCAATATCCTCCGGCGTGACAGCCGGCAGTGGACGCCGCCCCGAGGCAATATCTGCCAGTTGAGCGACGATCTCGGGCAGCCGCCATCCCGGCTGGAGGTCGCGCCAGCGTCGAATCATGGAGGCAATTTGATAGGCAATAGAAAGGTCACCGTCGCTCCCACCGTCCCGATCCTCGCTATTGGTGAACAGCTCATAGCTCAGAGCCATCGCCAGGTCGTCCGGGGGCAAAGTGCGAAGGTTGAAGAGCCGGCGCAGAAAGTCGAGGTAGACGACGAGTCGGGCCATCTCGTCCTCCGTCGCAACGCTGGCAGGTAAAGCACCTGCAATGGTGTCGTCGTTCTGAGGAAAGAGCAGTATCTCGGGCCGGTGGGTGCTGCGCAAGATGGAATAGAAATGCCCCAGCTCGCTTGGGGACAGATCGACCATGGAGCCTTCGTCAGGGGAACCGGGTTGATAGTCGGGAATCAAATATTGGGCGCCTGGTTCACGAACGGCCGGTATGGAGCGTTCGCCGGATAGAGCAGGGTGTTTCAGCTCCAGCAACGCACGATGCGCTTCTACTAGCGCCCGCGTGTCAAGGGGATTTGCAAGTAGCGCAAGCAGGGCATGGACAGCGGCAGCGATCTCTCGTTCGCGACTGCCACCGCGCAAAAGGTTGTCATAATCGACGTCGAGCTGGTCGAGCTGTTCAGACATTGTATGACCAACGCGATTGGTCGGCACAAGAATGGCGACTGTTTGTTCAGGGCGCGCCCGCACGTAGCGTTGCGCCAGCCGCGCGACTGCTGGCAGCTCTTCCTGCTCGCGATGCCCATACACCTTGATGCGGATATTGTTAGGCGAATCGGGAGGATTGAGCTGCATGTCGCCGGACGGTGTGGGTAGAATATCCTGCACGCGGAAAGCTGTGTCGCGAACCTCGGCCACCGGATGGCTCTCGGCGGCCCAATGCACGATCGCGTTTGCTGCCCCGAGAATGCGTGGGGCCGAGCGCCCAGAATTCGGCAAAGGGCGCGTCGCCACGTCCTCACGGTCGAGGAAGTGATTGAAGTGACGTGGGTGAGCCGCCGTGAAGCTACTCGTGATGGCCTGATTGGGGTCGCCCACGCGCACCCAGTTGCCCACCGGCTCGGCCAGCGAAGACAGCAGCGCCTCTTGTAAAGGCACGCTGTCCTGGGCTTCATCCTCCAGCACGTACGGCCAGCGCTGGCTTAGCGTCTGCGCCAAATCAGGATGTGTTTCCAGAATATCGGCGGCCCGCCAGATAAGGTCGTCAAAATCCATCGCACCCTGGCGCGACAAAATTGACTGGTAACGATCATAAATGCCCGTCAGCATCGCCAGCAGGGGATAGCCTGCTGCTGCGATCGTTTCCATGGGATCGTCGTCTGACAGCGTTGTGACGGCGTCCTCGGCGAGATGGGTATGGTTTACAAACTGCCAGCGATCGCTGATTTCATACGGCCGGTAGCGCTCATTCTTAGCTGTTCTGATGAAGGTGCGGGCTGTGCGTTCAGTGACGCCACGCCAGCGCGTGCGCATCTGGAGCGTGTCGTCTTCTGGTAAAAAGTCGCGCCAGCGGGCGGCATTGTCGTCGATCCAGTCATTGACGGCGCGGTTGAGATAGTAATCAGCCTGCGCTTCGTCAAGTACCACAACTTCATCACTTACGGCACCTCCCGCTGCGCGCATGATTTCCAGCCCCAGGCTGTGCAGCGTGCGCACGTCGTAACCGAGAAATGGCAGATCCAGTGCCTGCAAGCGTTGTCGGATGCGCGCCTTGAACGTTTCCACGCTGGCATTCAAATAGGTGACGACGAGCACCTGCTGGCCTGCGGCAACGTCGACGCGACGAGTAGCGATCAGGCGCGTCGCCAGCAGGGAAAGCGTGAATGTCTTGCCACTACCCGGAACTGCGCTGACTGCCATTTTGCCGCGCTCATATTCCAATATCTCGGCCTGCGCGGGTCGTAGTTGAGAGTCCACCGGCTATCCTCTCCTGAGTAAATTCATTGCATCATTTCCAGCGGTCCAATTATATCAGGCTACGGCGGTTAGCGGGACGGTTTTGTTAGGCTCAACGGTAAGAGAGATGTTATCATAAAGCGCTGGACTCTGATTTCTTTTTAATGCTGAGGATTTAGATGCAAAAGAGCCTAGCCAGCTGCCTTCTGGTCATTCTCTTCCTATTGACATCTGTTATTGCTCGTCCAACGGTGGCCCGGACGCCAGCGGTCATCTCAATGGCTGGTGATGGCGAGCAGCCTGACCCGCGTTTTGGCGTCGTTTCCGCTTTCTGGTTACAGGAAGAAGCGGCCGCGCTCGACGTAGGGTGGGAACGGATGCTCTTCTACTGGAGCGAGATTCAGCCGCAGGGACCCGACGACTGGAACACGCTCCACGTCATGGAAGAGTGGCTGGTCGAGGCTCAGGAACAGGATCGTGAAGTAGTGGGTCTCTTAAAAAACACGCCCGCTTGGGCCACAGACGGCGTTCCTTATGGCGGCGTCCCGCGCGGCCTACACTTGCCCCCTGATGACCCAGAGAACCTTTGGGCCGGTTACGTCCGGCGCGTCGCCGACTATTACGGCCCGCGTGGGGTCCATCGCTGGATCATCTGGAATGAACCCGACATTGACCAGGGTGTATTTGGCAGCGAGTGGGCAGGCACGGTACAGGATTACTACCGGCTGGTGAAAGTCGCCTATCTTGTGTTGAAAGAGACCGACCCGCAGGCCACCGTACACCTGGCAGGGCTCACATACTGGCACGACGTGATCAACGGCCGCGAGCAGTACCTTCGGCGATTCTTGCGTGTGGCGGCGGCCGATCCCGAAGCTGCAGATAACGACTACTTCTTTGACGTGATCTCCCTGCACATCTATTTTCGCAGTGAGACAGTCGGCGATATCGTGCGCCAA
>JAICPS010000396.1 GCA_025929715.1 Anaerolineae bacterium
AGATCGCGAACCGCGCGCGACGCCGCGTAAGGGTTATGCGCCTGCTCCGCCAGCACTGCGCGCACCTCATTCGCCGGTAGTCCCTGGTCGCGCAGCAGCGACTCCAGGCGCCCGCCGAGAAAATCTAGCAACTGCGCCTCCGACTCCCAATCATTTACAACCGGCAATAGTTCTGCTGCCAACGTCAGGGCGCGACGCAGGTCAAACGGCTGGCGGTTGGCGATCAGGTTTTCGATAATGTGTATCGCCGCGCGGCGCAGGCCAAAAGGATCATTCGAGCCGTGTGGGGCCAGCCCCACGGCAAACAGCCCCACCAGGCTATCCAGCCTGTCGGCCAGCGCCAGCGCCAGCCCGGGCCGCGTCGCGCTCACTGCCTCGTATTGCTCCGCAATGGCCGTCGCCACGGGCTCCGGCTCGCCGCTGCACCGCGCGTAATGTCCGCCCATCACGCCCTGCAGCCAAGTCATCTCCACCACCATGCTCGTGGCCAGATCGGCCTTCGAGAGCGCGGCGGCGCGTATTGCGTGCTGCGTCTCTTCCTCGTTCAGGTTCAGCATTTTGCCAATACGTGGCGTCAACTGTTCCAGTCGCCGCACTTTCGCCAACATCGACCCTAGCTCAGACTGAAAGGTGAGCATGTCTAACTGCGGAAGAAAATCGGCAAGCGCCTGCTGCGTATCCTGGCGATAAAAGTACTCTGCGTCGGCAAAACGGGCGCGAAGGACGTGCTCGTTGCCCTCGCGCACCATGTCAAGGTGCTCGCGGTCGCCGTTGCGTACGGCGACGAAGTAGGGCGTCAGCTCTTCGGCGCTCTTCTGCACCGGGAAGTAACGCTGGTGCTTCTTCATCACGGCGATGAGCACAGCCGCAGGTAGCGCCAGGTAACGTTCGTCGAAACTGCCCAACAGAGGCGTGGGCCGTTCCACGAGGTTCGCTACCTCCAGCAACAGCGCCCGGTCCTCCACAATCATGCCATTCTGCTCCGCCGCCAACGTCCGCGCGTTTGCCTCGATGATGTAGCGCCGCTTTTCAGGGTCCAGCACAATGCCATTCGCCGCCATCAATTGTGCGTACTCTTCTGCCCTCTCTATAGCAATAGCGGGCGAGCCGTAGGGACGCAGCCCGTAGCTCGTGCGGCCGCTTTGGACACCGGCGAATTCAAAATGCACCAGCTGCGAGCCGTGCAGGCCCACAATCCAGCGTAGTGGGCGGCTAAAGGCGACGTTGCTCTCGTTCCAGCGCATACTTTTCTCAAAGCGCAGTGAGCCCAGAAGCTGCGGCAGCGCCTCCACGAGCACGTCAGACGCCGCCCGGCCCTCTTCGTGCACCGTCGCCGCCACGTAGCGTTTGTCACCCTCCTCTACAACGCGCAGCGCCTCCACTTCTATGCCCTTGCTGCGCGCAAAGCCCTCCGCTGCGCGTGTGGGCTTGCCTTCCTCGTCGAAGGCGCGATCGGCGGGCGGCCCTTTGACCACCGTTTCCAGATCATTCTGCCGTGGCGCCAGCGCCTCCACCAGGACTCCAAGCCGCCGCGGCGTACCCAGAACCGCTATCGGTCCATGCTCCAGGCGCAGCTCGTCCAGCAGTTGCGGCGCCGTCGCCTTCAACTGCGCCATCGCCGAGGTGAGTTCGCCGGCTGGCAGTTCTTCACAGCCGATTTCTAACAGAAAGGAGACTGGAGAACTGGAGACTGAAGACTTGTCATTCTGAGCGGATCCTATGAATGGGGCGTCCTCAGAGCGAAGAATCTCGAGATTGGAGATTGGACGACGGTCCCCGGTCTTCCGTCGCCGATCTTCCGTCCTCATTCCCTCTTGCCATCGCGCATTAGCGGCAAACGGGTGGCCGAGCGCTTCACGTTGCGCAACATACAGCTCTGAGACGCGCTGCGCGACGGTGCGCATGCGGCGGAAGTACTCCGCGCGCTCCGTGACCCCAACCGCCCCGCGCGTGTCCATCACGTTGAAGATTTGCGAGCATTTCAGGTTGTAGTCGTGTGCCGGGGCCACCAGTTCCGCTTCCAGGCAGCGCTGCGCTTCCTGTTCGTAAATATCATAGAGTCTACGCAATGCGTGCACGTCTGCTACGTCGAAATAGTAACGGCAGTGTTCGACCTCTTTGCGCAGCAGGGCGTCGCCATAACCTACACCTGACCCGTAGTCAATGTCCCACACCGATTCCACGCCCTGCAACGCCAGCACAATGCGGTCCAGCCCATAAGTCAGCTCCACCGCCACCGGGTCTAAATCCAGGCCGCCGGTTTGCTGGAAATAGGTGAACTGTGTGATCTCCTGGCCGTCCAGCCACACTTCCCAACCCAGGCCCCACGCGCCGAGTGCCGGACTTTCCCAGTTGTCTTCCACAAAGCGAATGTCGTGCTCGCGCGCGCTGATGCCGATCGCCTCCAGGCTTTTCAGATAAAGCTCTTGCGGATTGCCCGGATCGGGTTTCAGAATGACCTGCAACTGGTAATGTTGCTGCATACGATTGGGATTATCGCCAAAGCGCCCGTCGTCAGGCCGGATGCTGGGCTCAATATACACCACGTTCCACGGCTCCGGCCCCAACACGCGCAGCGCAGTTTCCGGATTCATCGTGCCCGCGCCCACCTGTACGTTATGCGGGTGCCACACCAGGCACCCCTGCTCTTTCCAGTAATCAAGAAGACGCAGAATCACGTCCTGAAATGACAACGGGTCACTCATATTCAATTTCCTGATCGCTGTCAGGCTGTGGCCGGTCTTCTATGGCCGTCGTCGGCCCCCGCGCCACCTCCGTAGCGAACAGGCGCGCCTCGCGTCGCAGCCGCTGCAAGAAGTCCGCCGACTTCAGGTTTCGTTCCAGAATGTAGGTTAAATAATAATACATGACCTCTTCCAGCTCCGTGTGCAGCTCGCGGCGCAGGCGCAAATTTTGCGCTGCCTGCCACTGGCGCGTCTGCAAAAAGCGGAGAACCTTAACTGCCGCCCCTGAAATTTCATGCGCCTTCAAGTCGGCCTGGCGACAGTTTGGACACAGCAGCCCGCCCAGCTCGGCGCTGTAATACTGGTCCTGTTCCTCGATGCCTTCGCCACAGCTTACACACTTGAACAGTTGCGGGCGATAGCCTAGCAGCGAAAGCAAATGCAGCTCGTAAAAGCGCGCCGCCAGCAGCATATTATCCGTGTTCGCCAGCGAGCGTAGCGTGTCTGACAACAGGTCATACAGCTGCGGATTACGGTCCTCGTCCGCGGTAAAACGGTCCAGCAGTTCCACCGCATATGAAGCATACGTCGTGCGCACCAGGTCGTCGCGCAACCGGTTATAGCCTTCCACCATTTCTGCCTGCGTCACGATGTCCAGGTTGCGGCCCTCGGCAACAAGAAAACGCGTGCGCATGAACAGTTCCACGTGCCCTGTCTTGCGGCTCTGCGGCTTTCGCGCCCCTTTGGCAATCGCCCGCACCTTGCCATACTCGCGGCTGAACAGCGTCAGCAATCGGTCCGCCTCCCCAAAATCACTGCGGCGCAAAACAATCGCTTCGGTTCGGTAGGTTCTTTCTCGTGGCATCTCGCCTACTCCAAATCTCCCCGGCCAAACGACTCCGGCAACAACGCCTTAAGGCTCGTCTCGCGACTGTTGCCGTTTGCGTCGAGGACAAAGAGCGGGCAATCAGAGGCAAATTCGCGGATGACTTGGCGGCAGGCGCCACAGGGTGTGACGCCGCTTTCTGTGCAGACCGCCACTGCAAGAATGTTGCGCTCGCCGGCGCTGACGGCCTTGAAAATCGCCACACGCTCTGCGCACGTCGTCAGCCCAAACGAGGCATTCTCCACGTTCACACCGCTGTACATTGCACCGCTGCCGCCCAGCACCGCCGCGCCAACCCGAAATTTGGAGTAAGGCGCGTAAGCCCTGTCACGCACTGCGCAAGCCTCTTCCTCTAGCTGTTCTCGTTGCACCTGATCGATCATCGAGCGCTTCCTCAAATTGGCTCACCCTTCGCGTCGCTACGCTTTTAAATAACTACCCGGAATTACTTCATATCCATCTTCTACAGTAACCCCATCAACCACCGCCTGCTCAATACAGCATCCCTCACCCACCGTCGCGTCACGCAAGATGCTGTTGGGACCAATGATACAATCACGGCCGATCACAGTAGTCCCTTGCAAGTAAGTGTTGGGCCAGATGACCGTGTCCTGTCCAATCTGCACGTCAGCATCGATGTAAATCGTCTGAGGATCGACAAGCGTCACACCCTGTTCTAGCCAACGACGGTTAACACGGCGGCGCAGCGCGCGCTCCACCGCCACCAGTTCCGCGCGGGTACCTGCTCCCAGACCCTCGTCCGCATCCTCGGCAACCACGGCCTCCACGGCGTGGCCCTGGGCAACGGCAACAGCAATCATATCCGTCAGATAGTACTCAGGCCCGCTACGCGCGTCACGCAGCGGAAGATTAGGTAGATTGGCCCAGAGCCAGTCGCCGTCAAAGCAGTAAACGCCGGGATTCTGCTCGCGGATCGCCAGCAGCGCCAGACCGTCGTCATGCCGTCGCGCCTGTGCCACTTCCACGATCTCCGTCACGCGTCCTGATTCGTCGCGTAGAACGCGCCCGAATGAACTTTCGGGATCGCCCATCACCGTGAGCATCGCCAGCGGTGCGCTGCTCTGCGCCTGCTTTTGCGCC
>JAICPS010000039.1 GCA_025929715.1 Anaerolineae bacterium
ATCTAAGAAGTACGCGAAGCCCCACAAGTCTCGCAAGTCGCCACGCATGTTTGCGCCCGTTTACAATCGCTTCCCATAGCGCTTCATTTGTGTTGAGAATTCTGGTCTGTACCAGCGTCATATCACCGCCGGCGATGGCCTGATCTCGAAGCCTTACAAAGGTGCGACCCGATCCGGGAAAGTGCTTTTCGATTGTCTCGCGAGTGACTACGTTGTAATAAGCGATGCAATCAAATGGCCGGCAGTCTTCGATGTACGCGTTTATCACTTCCGGCGTCAACAAGGGAATGTCAGCGCTGCAGAGGAGAGCAGTCTTTGCCTGTGGATTATCTAACAGTAGTCGATTGAGGGCCGCGGAGAGATTGGCTACCAGCCCGCCGCTCTCGGGAACCAGGGTGATATTCTGTGGTAGATGCAGATGGTTGACGTCGGACTGGTCAAGACCGACGACGTAGATGTGGTCGACGAGTGGCGATGCCTCCAGCGCTCTTACGACGTACTCTAACATCGTCATTCCGTTGATTTCGATGAGCGACTTTGGTTTACCGGAGGTGAAAGGGTACAAGGGGTCGTCTTCTTGAATTTGCCCTCCTGCGGTCACGATGCAATCCATGAAATGGTTCCTTGTGGCTACAGTGTGTGTACTGACGGGTGGATATTAATTTGGTCGAGTATTGAGGACAATTCGTCACGGGTTAGCGGGCGCTGTTTGCCGGCTGCAGCGGTGAGAGCCGCCTCTAACATATTGGTGCCAAACGAGCGTCCGTCCATGCGCGGCGTAGTTGTCAGAACGTGGCGCACGCCGCGTTCGCGAAACGCCTGCATATCTTCGGCCGTCGTCGTGTTGGTAACGATCACCTTACCGTGCAGGTTGTCGGGCATGTGTCGTTTGATATAGTGACAGTCTCCGGCGATGACCCCGGCCCATTCATACCATCGTTGGAAGCGCGGGACTATTTTTTCCTGGTCTTCACCTGTTGGATAAATGAAGCTGATGGGAAAACGGCCGACAAGGGGAAGCGCCAGGCGACCCAATCGCTTCAAGCTCTCGAGGCTTCGCACCGGGATTGGAATGCCGAGCGCGAACATGAGATCGGCGCAAACAACCTCATAGCCGGCATCGAAGAAGGCCTGGGTCATCCCGTAGCGGTCAACAGCGGCTGTTAACAAAACGCGCCCGGTAGCAAACTCATCACCTAACTGCGAGACGAGGCTTTTGACGACTTGACGCTCCAGCGTATTTTTGAGGCCAGTGCCGTCGACGACGGGTGTTTGCACAACGCCGCTGATCAATTTGTGCGCGGCATACAGTGGGTAGCGCTTTCCTTCTAGTTCTACCCAAAGGTCGATACCGCCGACGCCGAGCGCGTCGACGCGGCCGTCAAGGGCGGTGAATAGGGCGGAGGCGTGCCGGGTATCGCCGTCAGTTCCCAGTCGTTCTATAGCCACAGGCTGGCCCAAAAGCTCAAGCTCGACACGCTTATCGCGTGCAGAGCTTCCCAGGCTGATGCTAACAGCTTTTTTTGGTTCTGTGGACATAGCTCTTAAACTTCGCGGTTATGCATGCGCGCTATGCAGACGATTGTTCCCAATCCGCTCAGCTGCCGGCTGTATAGGGAATATATTGCCGGTGTGGCAGGTCGACATCAATAAATGCGTCAAGCGCATCAATGCGACCGTAACCGTATGTGTTGTTAGGAATTGTGGAGCCGGAGACGCCGCCGCACTCCTGCACACCGGTCAAAGGCGCGGCGCTTTCTCTAATCGCTGCTTCGACGGAATCCACATCTCCTGCCAACAAGGGATTCGTCGAGATCAGGAGTGCAACAAGGCCGGCAACGTGTGGCGCTGCCATGCTGGTCCCGCTAAGCGTTCCATAACCGCCCCCTGGCAATGAAGAACGGATGCCTACACCAGGAGCAACGACGTCGGGCTTGAGGCGATTGCTTCCGTCCGCGGTGACCGGGCCGCGACTGCTGAAGCCGGCAATATTATCCGAGTTATCAGTGGCACCAACGCTGAATGACGCGTCATAGATGGCGGGCGGATACTGTACCGTACCGCAGCCCCCGCCGTAATTTCCGGCAGAGGAAACGACGACAATGCCGGCGGCGCGCACGTTTTCGACGACGGTCTGTAGGATGATAGCGTCGTTGCAGCCTTCAGAGGGCGGGCAGGCCCACGAATTGTTAACGACGTGTGGGGCCAGGGAGGGATCGGGGTTTGCGCCGTTGGCGTCGGTGGGCGCCAGGAACCACTGGAAACATTCGCTGTAGGTCATGGGAGAGCCAACGCCCTGGTTCATGTTGCGACAGCCAATCCATTTGGCGCCGGGCGCAACACCAATCTGGTTTGCGCCGCCGTCGTCTCCTACCATGATGCCCAGGGTGTGCGTGCCGTGGCCGAAGTCATCACATGGTTCGGGGGAGTCGGCTCCACAGCCCCCACCGCCACTGTGAATGGCATCGTGCCAGTTGTAGCTGTGATCGGCTGTAGTTCCGTTCCAACCACGGTATTTGCCTAGGAGGGCCGGATGATCCCAGTCATATCCTGTGTCCTGACCTCCAATCACGACGCCCTGTCCGGTTACACCTTGTAACCATACTTGCGGCACACGAATGTGTGATAGGTTAGGTTCGATGCCCGAGGGGGGGTATGGAAGGGGCGATTCAGCTGGCAAGGGTAATGAAAGACGAATATAAGGATTGGCATAAATGGCCACGACCTCTGGATTGGCGGCGACGGACTCAAGTACCGTCCTATCGCCACGCACCCATATCATGTTGGCAATCCAGTATGGGCGGTATGCGGCGCCAGAGTCACGAAGCTGTGCCAACACATTTTGCTGGGAACGCCGGGCGGTTTCTCTCAACTGCTCGAACACATAACGGCCTTTCTCCTCCCTGGCACCTAGTGCGTAGGCCGCGGAGAGGTCCGTTTGCTGCTGCATAAAGACAATGAACTCGGCTTCATCCTGCAGTTCAAGCGCGCTCAGGACGTTGGTCGCTACTTTATCCTGCCAGGCGGTCTGCACGCCAGCAGCCAAACCCGCTCCCAGGGCCGTAACCGCTGCGAGTGGAATGACAATGACCAGTATGATCGAAAAGCGTCTCAATGGATTCATAGTTTGTGCCAACCGGCTGCCGGCGTCAGCTACCCCAATCGCGCAGATATCGAAAGTCGTGACCGACGGTGCGCCCGCTCAGTTTCGGGATAACGGGTAGCGTGCGCTTAAAGTGTGACGTGCGAATCATCCTCATAACGTTATTGACGAAGGATGTGGGAAAGCCGGCCGCTACGGCTTCTTCCGGCAAATATCGCTCGTCCACCAGGAGATAGAGGAGCGGGTCGACGTCATCATAGGAAAAGCCGAAATCGCCCTCGTCGGTCTGCCCAGGAATGAGGTCGGCGCTGGGGGCCTTGTCCACGATGACCTTGGGCACGCCTAACTTGCGAGCAACCTGGCGTATTTGTGCTTTGTAAAGATCGCCGATGGGATTGACTGCCGAAGCGAGATCGCCGTAAATCGTGCCATAACCTAACAGCAACTCTGTCTTATTACTCGTGCCGACGACGAGCGCCTTCCAGGCAGCCGAACGGTCGAAGATGATCATCATCCGGGTGCGGGCCATGATATTGCCCTTGCGATGGGCGTTTATATCGGGGGAGGCATCGAATAGCGGATTCACAATGGGCGTGATGTCAATGGTCTCGCCGTTGATGCCAAGGTCGTCGATAATAAGCTGGGCGTGCTCCAGGCTGGTAGGCGATGATGTGGCATAGGGCAGGCGAAGCGCCAGTACGTTCTCTGGTCCCATGGCGCGGGCGGCAAGGTAACAGGAGACAGCTGAGTCGATACCGCCCGACAGGCCAAGGACTGCGTGTTGGAATCCGACTTTTGTAAGCTCATTGCGCACGAAGCGCGCCAGCACCTGGATGGCGAGGTCCGTGTCGATATGGAGCTTTTCGCGCACGTTTTGAGGCAAGTCAATGCGCTTGATTTCAGCCTGTTGAGCCATGCAAAGCCTCGTTTCTCGGTAGAAATGCGAGCGGGAGCCACAGAGATGGCGCGCGGAAATTGTAGCGGTGTGGCGCGAGTCTTGCAATTGAGGCTGTTTTTAGGCACGACGATGGTTGTATTAAGGACGTACTTCGACGATTACGCCCTCTTCCGCCCAGTCGTATAACAGAGCGATGTTGTCATTGCTGACGAGAATACAGCCATAGGTGACCTTGCGACCGAGGCTGTTGGTCCATAACAAATTGGAGCCGTTTCTTGTGGGGAAGCCGTGAAAGCCGTTCATAAACTCGCTGGTGGGCACGGGTCTATAAATACCCATGAACTGCGGCATCCACAGATCCCAGATACTGGCGTAAGCGTTCGGTTCGTGCGATTGGATCTGAAATATGCCGGGGGCGGTGGGGCTGGAATCGATTCCTGTGCTGACGACCCATTCCCACTTTAGCGCGCCGTTTTCATAGACCCACATGCGTTGTTGCTCTAAGCTGACCACAATTCGTTTGTTTTCGACAACAGGCAGGGGGATCATCTCGTCCGGAGAGGGAATGGTAACGGATTGGCCAACGGTAAGACCGTCGCCTAAGTTGGGATTTATCTGCTGGATCCAGGGATAGGGAATTCCGTAATCAAAAGCGATGCTGGAGAGCGTTTCACCGGATTGGACAACGTGCTGGCTTGTACGATGAAAGACGCGTAGACGCACTTCATGCGGTTCTTCCTGGTTGGCGCCGACCATTGCGGTGGTGGCGGTTACCAGATCGGCTGTTGCGGGTTCCAACTGGAAGTAACGGTCAGCGCCGAGCGCCTCGCTTTGCGCCTGTACAAATGCCGCGACCTGGGTTTCATCGACACGCCAGTTAACTTGCGGGTTCGACGCCGTTAGATCTACGTCGAGGGCGAGCCAGCCGGCCCAAACCTCGGGGGGAATTTCCGCGTTTTGTGTTTCACCGATGATCGGGTCAAAAGCGCGAAGCGAAATCGGCGCACCGATGCGACTGTTCAGCTCCGCGACCAGCGCACTAACGTCTGCTATCTCGGGCTCTACACCGCGCACGACGAGCGGCACCGCCTCGCCAAAGGCGACGGCGGGCGCATTCTGCTGCAGCCAGGTAACCGTGGCCTCGATATCAAGCTGCCTTCCAGGCAAAGAAGGGGTCGCCTGAACACGGGCGTCGACGATCTCAATGCCGGCGTTGACCGGCCGGACCTCGAGACGAGGCGCAATGGTTTGCAGGCTGTTGTGCGCCACGGCCGGATCGAAATACCAGATGGGTTGCACGGCAGCGCCGTCCAACACGGTCTGAATGACGCGTTCAGGCGCAGTGAGATCGCGCCCGTGGCGAAACGCTGCGCGCGCGGTGGCCGGCGCATCGAGGAGAATTCCTAGTTCGGAAAGGCGGAGAGTGAACGAATGCTGGTCTCCGTCTTCGAGAACGACAAGTCGCGCGTTCCAGTTCGTCTCAAGCTGGCCCGCGGCCTCTTCGACGCTTTGTCCGCCAAGAGGGATTCCCAACGTTCGCACGCCGGGCAGGATTCTGTCGCGTTGATATGACCAGCCGGCTGCGACAAGCGCTACGGCGGCGCAGGCAAAAATGAGGAGAAGGAACAATAGAAACATAGGCCAGGCTCGTCGCTTCGCTGCCCGTCGCCGGTCCTGCGGCGCGGGCAGATGTAGCGGGGGCGGCGGCGCGCCTCTGCGCCGACGCGGCCGATCCTGGGTTGGCCGCGGCCGGTCCTGGCGTCCATGGACCGGCCGCGCCTGACCTGGACGGTAGATCATCGTTTTCTGTTCGGTAACGGATCTTCGTCCTGACATTGTTCCTATACTATGGCGATAAGCCGTTCAAGTTACTCAAGGTGCTCAAGATGATCATGATCAATATTCTTATTATCATTCTTTACACTGCATGTTTCAATATATTGACGTTACAATCACGATAGAAGTTCCCCATAACCCCCCGGTTTACCGGCGCCATCAGAACAGGCGCAGATCGAAGGGCATTATCAGCAGCGCCTGCCCATTCAAGGAACGTAATTGACGCGAAAAAATCAAATTGGCCAGCTCTTGCATTATGTCATCTGGTTGCGGAGGTATATAAGCGTCGGAGCGCGCGAAGAGGTTTCTGGCTGCGACGAAATGTTTGTCATCAAGCGGCAGACCGGCGAGCTCGGCAGCCTTGCTTACGGCGTCTATGAAGTCGCCGTGACTATCTACGAGATGGCGATCGAGCGCCTGCCGACCCGTCCACACGCGGCCTCCGGCAATTTGTTCGAGTTCTTCGAGATTCATGTCACGGCCGGCTGCAACGACGGCTTTAAATTGTTTGTAGGTTTCTTGTATCGACGTCCAGAGGATATTGCGTTCTTCCGGGCTCATCGGCCGCGCTTCGGAATAGATACCAGCATGCGCGCCGCGATTGAGGCTGGCGCGGTTAATTGACAGCTTGCCGTAAAGGTCATGCAGATTCATGCGCGCCATCAGCACGCCAATGGAGCCGGTAATTGTGCTGCGCTGGCTCATGATGTGTCCCGCAGCGGCGCTGACAAAATAACCGCCGGAAGCGGCGACGTCGCCCATGTAGGCCAGCACCGGTTTTTTGGCGGCGACACGCGTTACCTGTCTCCAGATCAGTTCGGACGCAAGCGATGAGCCGCCGCCGGACTCCACGTGAAGAATGAGGGCTGCCATATTGTCGTCATTTTCTGCGCGCCGCAGGAGCTGGATCAGGGTTTCCTCTCCGGACATTGCGCCGCCGACCAATGGAATGGGCAGGTTAATCGGAGGCTGGCGGCTTGGACCCATTACGATGACGCCGTCGACACTGACGACGCCAATATAGCGCCGGCTCGGTCGCCGACCTTTTTCCAACAGCATTGGTCCGGCCTTATCCCAGCTCTGTAACTTCGCGTGGTCATGCTTAGAGGAGGCTTCCTGCTCACTTCCGGCGCTTTCAACATCTGATGACTCAACGTTTTTATTGTTTGCTGCCAGCAATCGAGGTAGCTCGTCCTCATAAGCGACCGCATCTACCAGACCTGCGGACAACGCTCGCTCTACAGCGAAGGGTGCGGCATCTATAAAGGATTTGATCGCGTCCTTTGACAAATCACGAGCGTAGGCGAGATCAGCAGTTATCACGTCATAATGGTCGTCGAGGAGCCACTCCATCTGGCGCTTCTGTTCTAGAGTAATCTCGGAATTCGCGAAGATGTTTCCGGCGGTCTTATAGGGCGAAATCTGGAGCACTTCGGCTTCGACTCCCACTTGTGCCAGGGCATCTCGCAAGAAGATTGCCTCACTGTGTAGACCCACCACGTCGAACTGAGCTCCTTCAGGCGCAACGAGATAACCGGCAGCGCTGGCGACGTAGTAATGGGCGAGGTCGAGATAAGGGGTGTAGACGACGACTTCCTTTCCGGCTTCACGCAGGCGTGTCAGCGAGCGCCGCAGGTTTTGAAGCCGGGCGAACGCGGTGAACGTAAAGTCGCCGAGGATGAACACCGCGCCGCGGACATTTTCGGCATCGGCGATGCGCTGCAGACGTTTGTTGAGGGTTTCTATGGTAAGCGGTCTTGGGGGAAGGGGGAGCTGTCGCTGAAGAAAGCTGCGTGGTGGGCCGGCGCGCTCGGGGAGCGAGCCAGAAATGTGGAAGACGACGAAATCGACTCTCGCGCCGCGCTGCCGGCGCCACCAATTGCGCAGGGCAACCAGATCGGTGCGCCAACCGTCACGAATCAGTTGTGGAAGGCGGGCAATGGCCTTGCCGAGGCGCTTGAGAATCGAATTGATGCGCCCGTCACGACTGGGCGGTTGTTGAGAATTATTCATAGCTAGGATGATAGATGTCATGCCTCCGACGGGCAAGCGCGAGCAGTATGCTCGCGGTCCGATCGGAGCTTGCGTCACGACCAGAGCCGGTTATAATGAAAACGACAACCGAACGATCCACAGGGAGCCAGGGTGTGCCTGGCTGAGAGGGCGGCCATTCTGCCGTCGACCTGAGAACCTGATCCGGGTAATGCCGGCGTAGGAATGGCAGGTGTGCGTACGCGGCTACCCACAAGGGTAGCCTTTTTGTTTCTAGAATTCAGCGCCAACCTCGGGGAATAAGAAGCGATGACTATCCTAATCTTTGCCAATGGCGATATGCAACTGTCCGACTGGCTGGAGCCATTTCTGGAATCGGCAACGGCGGTCATTGTTGCTAACGGAGGGACGCGGCACCTGGGTGCTCTCTCGCGAATTCCAGACGTGCTCATTGGCGACCTTGATTCGTTAGGGCCGGGGGTTCAGGAGCGATTAATGGACCATTCGACAGTGATAGTCCCGTTCAGCCCGTACAAGGATGAGACGGACCTCGAACTGGCGCTTCTATATGCAGCAGAGACCTACGACGAAGAAATAATAGTTTTTGGCGGGCTCGGCGGGCGACTGGACCAGATGTTTGCCAACATCCTCTTGTTGATGCATCCAAAACTTCGCGGGCGCGACATTAGCTTCAAGACGCGCTACCAGCGCATCTGGCTGATTGAGGGGCAGGCGACATTTAGCGGTGAATCCGGCGACAAGGTGTCGCTTATCCCATTGGGCGGAGACGTGCTTGTGGAATCTACTGAGGGCCTGCGATGGCCGTTGCAAGAAGAGGTGCTGGCATTTGGGCCGGCGCGAGGGGTTAGTAATGAAATTTTGAATAAGTTGGCTTCCGTGCGCGTGCGCTCGGGCCACCTGCTGTGCGTTCATACCCACGGGGTGTGGCAACGCTAGGAGTGTCAGGTGATGTGCAGAAATCTATACGTCTTGCTGGTGTTATGGCTGTTGTTGTGCGCGTGTCAGGGCAGTGAGGATGAGGCTACGGGGACGGCGCCGGCGCC
The DNA here is from genome assembly GCA_025929715.1 of Anaerolineae bacterium. Lineage (GTDB taxonomy): Bacteria > Chloroflexota > Anaerolineae > Promineifilales > Promineifilaceae > JAAYYY01. Next base: position 8,894 of record JAICPS010000039.1, read on the forward strand.
GGTAACCTTGACGCTGATGACTCACGATAGCTTTGACGCCAGTGACGAGGTGCTGGCGCAGTTTGAAGCGGAACACAACGTACAATTGGAGCTACTGCCTTCGGGGGACGCCGGAACCGCCCTGAACCAGGCGATATTGGCAAAAGACAACCCTCTGGCGGACGTCTTTTTTGGTGTTGACAACACGTTCTTAAGCCGGGCGCTGGAAGCGGACATATTCGACGCGTACGATTCGCCGCTGTTGGAAAAGATTCCCGATCAGTTTCTAATGGACGAGAGCAATCGGCTGCTCCCGGTCGATTATGGGGACGTCTGTCTAAACTATGATAAGAGCTATTTCGAGCAAAATAATGTGGCCGCGCCCGACAGCCTGGACGCTCTAACAGAGGAAGCGTACGCCGGGCTCCTTGTAGCGGAAAACCCGGCAACGTCAAGTCCCGGTCTGGCGTTCTTGCTGGCGACCATCGCCCAATATGGCACGGAAGGCGAGTACACGTATCTCGACTATTGGGCCGAGCTGCGCGAGAATGACGTACGCATTACCAACGACTGGAATGAGGCTTATTATGGCAATTTCAGCGTCGCCAGCGACGGGAACCGCCCCCTTGTCGTATCGTACGCCAGCAGCCCACCCGCCGAGGTCATCTTTGCCGATCCACCACTGGAGGAGGCGCCCAGTGGGGTGGTTACGGCCGATGGGGCGTGCTTCCGCCAGGTGGAATTTGTGGGCATTTTGAGTGGGACCGAACATCGCGGGCTGGCAGAGGCGCTAATCGATTTCTTGCTGAGCGAGTCTTTTCAGGAAGATATACCCCTGCGCATGTTTGTATTCCCCGTCAACGAAGATGCTGAGCTGCCACAAGCTTTCATAGAGCATACGGAAATACCGGAAGAAACGGCGACGGTTGATCCGCAGCGGATCGAAGAGAACCGTGAGGTGTGGATCGAGGCGTGGACCGATGTGGTGTTGCGGTGACACGGCTAAAGCCGTGACTACGAGCCTTGCCGTTCGAGCGAGCGGCGACGCAGTTGGCCGCAGCCGGCGTCAATGTCGATACCCCGCCGCTGGCGAACGGTGCTCGGGATGCCGTACCGGTCGAGGATTGCCTTGAACTGCGCTATGGCCTCGCGCCGGCTGGGGTCGCCCCCAAACTCTTCAGTTGGATTGAGCGGAATGAGATTGACGTGGGCGTCAATGTTTTTAAGCAACCGGCCAAGAGCGTGCGCCTGTTGTGGCGCGTCATTTTTGCCGTCGATCAGCGTCCACTCGAAAAAGATGCGGCGATTGCGCTTCTCGCCGTAGGCGCGGCAAGCGCTCATCAAATCATCGAGCGACCAGCGGCGCCCAAGCGGAACGAGGGCATTGCGCTCGTCGTCGGTGGCGCCGTGCAGGCTGACGGCGAGGTTAACGGCGATTTCCTCTTCTGCCAGGCGGTAGATTGCCGGTACGAGTCCCACGGTGCTGAGCGTGATGTGGCGGGGCGCGATGGCAAGACCGGTGTCCGACGTCAAAATGCGGATTGCGGTCATCGTCGCAGCATAGTTGTGCAACGGCTCACCCATGCCCATCATCACGACGTTGCGTAACTTGCGGCGATCCGGCACATCCTGTGCCAACTTTATGGCAAATAATACCTGGGCCACGATTTCTCCGGCCGAAAGGTTGCGAACGAACCCCATCTGACCTGTGGCGCAAAAGACGCAACCCATGGCGCAACCGGCCTGCGTGCTGATGCAGACTGTATAGCGGTCGCGATAGGGCATGAGAACGGTCTCGACCTGTTCGCCGTCGGCGCCGTTGGTTAAGGAAAGCAAAATCTTGCGCGTTCCATCCTTGCTTTCTTGAGAGAGTATACAGTGCATCGTTCCCAGCACGGCGCGCTCGGAGAGGAGCAGGCGAAGGTCGGGGTGGAGATCGGGCATTTCCTCAAAATTCCGAGCCGCCGAACGGTATAAGTAGCGCCAGAGCAGGCCGGCGTAATAGTCGCCGAAGCCCCATCCGGCGAGCAGCCGGGCGAGGGCGGCGCGATCGTAATCGTAGAGATTGGTGCGATTCATATCAGACACGGGCTCAAGATGTTCCATGCTTAAGATTGCAATTTAGAATAGTATGCTCAAGCATAACATGGACGCAAAGAAAAAGACCCTCGCGGGAGGGTCCAGTTTTTTTGGAAGAGAATGAGCCTGACTTTAGAAGAGACCCCAGTCTCCCCCGGCGCCTTCTTCCATCAGCGAGGGATCCCATAGTTCATCGCCGATCTCGACGACAGTGCCGCCGCCGGTCACATTATTTGTAACCTGCCGCACCTGTTCGATTAATTGTGGGGCATAGGGGCAAAAAGGCGTGGTCATAATCATGACTAGATGGGCGTTGCCGTCTTCATCCAGCTCAATATTACGGACGAGGCCCAACTCGACCACGTTCAGGCCGATTTCGGGATCAATGACCTCCCGTAGCGCCTCCATGATTTCTTCTTCTTTACTGGCTATCATATTCCTTCCTCGAATTGTTAATCTGTAGCGCGAGATCCATTACTCCAAAGACGCCCATTTTCAGTTACTGACTTCACTCTCCATCTGGGGCGCTACGAAAGAGAATTCGCAGCAATTAGCTCCGGTCAGCATGCAGCTATGTTGTTCAACATTGGTGCCGAGGACCGAAATGATAAGTTCCGTATCGAACGTACATATTTCGGTATGCTCTTTCCCCAGTGAAATGTAAGGACAACTATACTCGATCAGGTGGTATTCGCCATCTTGCTTTTCCCAGCGGGCGAGAAAGCCCTCTTCTGCCAGGAGATCAATGAGGAAAGCAAGGCGCTCCTCAAAGGCTAGATCTTCAAAATCATCTTGCTGCTCGGCGACGATTCCTTTGACGACGTTGTGAAATAGATCGGTGACTACTTCCGAGGGAAACTGCCGCTTGAGCTCTTCCAGGAGGCGCGTGCTGAGGCGGGCATAGCGTTTGGGAAAAAGCTCAGTGCCTTTCTCGCTCAAACTATAGACATAGTAAGGGCGTCCTACCTTCCGCCTGACGCTGTCGGAAGTAATGAGAGAATCCGCCTGTAGTGCATTGAGATGGTAGCGAACGGTCACCGGAGACACGTCGGCCGCTTCGGCGAGCTCATTCACAGTGGCCTGATGGCGCTGCTTTATCGTGCGAAGGATAACGTCGCGTTTACTTTCCTTGCTGTTGTCCATCACAGATTTCACGATACAATTCCTTTAGCGACGTGGATTCACTTTACACGACACGCTGTTGAGTAAGAGCTCAGCCTGACGTTTTGACGCAAGTAAAACCAGCATCCACCGTCCTCTATCGAGGAAATTTTAGCATGCCCTCGATCCTTTGTCAATTTTCGCTATATTTATCATTATTATTATAAATATTGACGGGCTATTACCGCTGTGGTATACTCCTACTCGACAGCAGGTGGGTTAGGGTGTCCTGTCTGTCGAGTTTTCGCGAGGGTAAATAGGATAATCAGGAGTTTTTGATGACGGCTGCATTAGAAATTAGAAACCTGCACGTAAATGTGGGTGAACAGGAAATTCTGAAGGGCATTGACCTGCTGGTTAAGCAGGGAGAGATCCACGCCCTAATGGGACCAAACGGTTCTGGAAAAAGTACGTTGGCCTACTGCCTGGCGGGGCATCCGAACTACGCGCCGAGTGCGGGGCACGTCATTTTTGACGGTAAGGACCTATTGGAGATGGAGCCGGACGAGCGTTCGCGCGCGGGGCTGTTTCTTGCCTTTCAATACCCGGTTGCCGTGTCCGGTGTCACGGTAGCCAATTTCTTGAGACAGGCGATTAACGCTCGCCGCCGTGGCGATGATGAGGATGATAAGGGGATTTCCATTCCTGCTTTCCGCCGGCTCTTGAAAGAGAAGATGGACGTATTGAATATGGACCACAAGTTTGCAGGTCGATATCTCAACGAAGGCTTCTCAGGCGGTGAGAAGAAGCGCGCCGAAATTCTACAAATGGCAACGCTTGAACCGAAAATTGCCATCATGGACGAGACGGATTCTGGGCTGGATATCGACGCTCTGCGCATCGTTGCCGAAGGAGCCAGCTCTATGCGCGACCAGTTCGACATGGGCCTGCTGGTAATCACCCACTATCAGCGCATTCTGAACTACATCGAGCCCAATTACGTTCACGTCATGATGGGTGGTCGCATTGTGGAGAGTGGCGGCCCTGAGTTGGCATTGCAGCTTGAAGATAAAGGTTACGACTGGCTTCGTGAAAAGTACGGGTCTGTTGAGGAGGCCTAAATGAGTGAGCAAATTATTAAACAGGAACTATCCGAAGAAGAAGTTGTTGCCGTCGTTAATGCCGATTACGCGGCAAAGTACGGCTTTTCTGATACGGAAGACTACATCTACAAGGCAGAGAAGGGTCTGAATGAAGAGGGTGTCCGCACGATCTCGATGATGAAGGGCGAGCCGCAGTGGATGCTTGACTATCGACTGAAGGCTTACGAGCATTTCCTGGAGCGCCCGATGCCCAATTGGGGTGCGGACCTCGGAGACATTAATTTTGACGATATTTACTACTACATCAAGCCGTCGGAACGCCAGGAGGACGATTGGGACGACGTACCCAGCTACATTAAGGATACGTTTGACAAGCTTGGTATTCCCCAAGCTGAACAGAAGTTCCTGTCAGGCGTCGCCGCCCAGTACGAGTCCGAAGTCGTCTATCACAACATCAAGAAGGAACTGGAAGATAAGGGCGTCGTCTTCCTGGGTATGGACGATGGTTTGAAGCAGTATCCGGAGTTGGTAAAAGAGTATTTCGGCACGGTTATTCCATACAATGACAATAAGTTTGCTGCGTTGAACACGGCCGTCTGGTCTGGTGGCAGTTTCATCTATGTGCCACCGGGCGTTCACGTGGACATGCCACTGCAAGCTTACTTCCGCATTAATGCCAAGAATGTGGGCCAGTTTGAGCGCACGCTGATCATTGTCGACGAGGGTGCGTACGTTCATTACGTTGAAGGATGTACGGCGCCTATCTATTCTTCAAATTCACTGCACTCGGCAGTTGTGGAGATTTTCGTTAAGAAGGGTGGGCGTTGTCGATACACGACCATTCAGAACTGGTCGAACAACGTATATAATTTGGTGACGAAGCGTGCGGTGGCCGAGGAAAATGCCACAATGGAATGGGTGGACGGTAACCTTGGCTCGAAGGTAACGATGAAATACCCGGCCGTTTACCTGATGGGCGAAGGCGCGCATGGCGAGGTGCTGTCGATTGCCTTTGCCGGAACAGGCCAACACCAGGATGCGGGCGGCAAGGTTGTGCACGTGGCTCCGAATACGACGAGTCGCATTATCTCGAAATCGATCAGCAAGGGCGGCGGGCGTTCTTCGTACCGCGGCTTGCTGAAGGTACACAAGGGAGCGCGTAATTCGAAGTCAAACGTCGTTTGTGACGCACTGCTTTTGGACGAACACAGCCGCTCGGATACTTATCCTTACATCGAGATTGACGATCAGGAAGTGACGATTGGCCATGAAGCCTCGGTAAGCAAGGTTGGAGAAGAACAGCTCTTCTATCTAATGAGCCGCGGCATCAACGAGGAAATGGCGAACACGTTGATTGTTAACGGGTTCATCGAGCCGCTTGTTAAGGAGCTGCCGATGGAGTATGCCATTGAAATGAACCGTCTGATCCAGCTGCAGATGGAGGGGTCAATCGGTTAACCGCTAAAGCGGTTACTACGAACGAGCTTCGAATGAGCCAGTATGAATTAACAGGGGGCTTGTTGCACGAGTGTGTAAGCGTGTACTGGCCCCCTTTGTTTGAGGACGTGTAATGACGACAGATGTAATCGACAATGTTGGAGAAGAGATAGCGGTCTACAGCAGGGAAGCGGTGGAACAACTCACGGCCGAGCTGAACGAACCGGCATGGATGAGGGAGTTCCGCCTCGAGGCGTGGGAGACTTTTGCCAATACACCATTGCCAACCACGCAGGACGAACCGTGGCGCCGCACCGATTTGCGCCGGCTTAAACTTCAGAATCTGGGACCATCAATCAACGGGCAAGCGCAAGTAGCAGTGGCTGACGTTCCAGACTATCTCGGCGAGCAGTTGACAGAGGACAAGGCGGGTGGTGTCATGCTGCAAGTGGATGGGGAGACCACAAAGTTTGAATTGAGTGACGCGTTGCGAGAACAGGGCGTCATTTTCTGTGATATGCACACCGCCGTAAATGAGCACCCGGAGCTTATCCAAAAACATTTTATGACGCGCGGCGTGACCGTCGACGAAGGTAAATTCGCCGCGATGCATGGCGCCTTTTGGCGCGGCGGGACTTTTCTATATGTGCCCAAGAATGTCAAAGCTGCAGCGCCCCTGCATAGCGCATTGTGGTCGACAGAGGGTAGAACCTACACGCATACGCTCGTGGTGCTGGACGACGGCGCTGAAGCAACGTTCATCGACGAGTATGCATCAGAATCGAGCAGAGATGCGGCGATTCATAATGGCGCCGTCGAACTTCTCGTCGGCGACAACGCGGGCCTGGTGTACGCATCGTTGCAGGACTTTGGCACTAACGTGTGGATGTTTACGCACGAACGCGCCCGGACGGGTCGTGATGCACGAGTCGACTGGATCACGGGCATGATGGGTACACGCCTGACAAAAGCATTCCAGACGGTGGAACTGGACCAGCCCGGCGGCTGGGCGCGCATGTCTGGTTTGTTCTTCACCAGCGGACGCCAGCACTTCGACCTGGATACGCAGCAGAACCACAATGCCGCGGATACCGTAAGCGACTTGCTTTACAAAGGCGCCCTGAAAGAGCGCTCGCGGTCTGTCTGGCAGGGGATGATTAAGGCGTTGCCCGGATCGCAGAGAATCGACGGGTTCCAGGCAAACCGCAATCTGGTGTTGGATCGCCAGGCGCGCGCCGACTCGATTCCGGGACTCGAAATTCAGGCCGACGATGTGCGTTGCACGCATGCCTCCACCATAGGGCAGCTGGATGATAACGAGATCTTCTATTTGATGAGCCGTGGTATCCCCAGAGAAACAGCCGTGCGCATGGTCGTTCAGGGTTTCTTTGACCCTGTCATGCAGCGCATTCCGATTGAAGGTGTGCGCGAACGCATCGCCGACCGCATCTTGGAAAAGGTAGGTTGAACTGGTGTCAGCTGCTCTTGTCACTTACGGCAGACAGTGGCTGACACCGTTGTTGTATGTTTGTAGTTACCCCACAACCGATTTATTTTATTTAAGGAGGATATCCAAGTCATGAGCGAGAATGGTTATGCAAACCCCGACGTATTAGTAAGTACCGAGTGGGTCGCTGAAAACTTGGGGGACACGGAGAACGTTCGACTGGTCGAGTCCAATGAAGACGTGCTTTTGTATAGCACCGGACACGTCCCGAATGCCGTTCATATTGACTGGGTCGCCGATCTCAATGACCCTGTGCGTAGGGATTATCTTAGCGCCGAGCGCTTCGAAGACTTGCTCGAACGAAACGGCATCAGCAACGATACCACGGTCGTTTTTTACGGCGATAAGAACAACTGGTGGGCAACATATGCCTACTGGGTCTTCAAGCTATTTGGACATAAGAACAGCAAACTGATGAATGGCGGTCGCCAAAAGTGGATAGACGAAGGGCGTGAGCTGTCCAGGGATGTTCCTCAATTCCCGCGTGGCGATTACATGGCGAAGCAACGGGCTGATTACAAGATCCGCGCGTTCCGTGACGATGTGCTGGAGCATCTCGCACAGAACCAGCCGCTGGTCGACGTTCGCAGCCCACAGGAATACCGCGGAGAACTGTTGCACATGCCCGGTTCCCCTCAGGAAGGAGCGCTGCGTGGCGGCCACATTCGTGGCGCGCGAAACGTGGTCTGGAGCCAGGCAGTGAATCCCGACGGCACCTTTAAATCCGTGGCGGAACTTCGGAGAATCTATGAAGAAGAGCAGGGCTTATCGCCTGACCAGAATGTCATCGCCTACTGCCGAATTGGCGAGCGTAGCTCTCATACCTGGTTTGTGCTGACGCATTTGCTTGGTTATCCTTCGGTACGGAATTACGATGGATCGTGGACCGAGTGGGGTAATCTGGTAGGCGTTCCAATCGAAAATCCGAGCAAAGAAGGTAGCGAGTAGTCAGCGCCTATTCGGGCAAAATTGAGTGTGGGGACCGGCGGTGATGGCCCAGAATATGGCTGGGTTCAGTATATCGAAGCCGGTCCCCTTTTTTTATATCATATAAATCTTTCGTGGCGCACACATCCCTGTCTGCGCGGCACGCAAGCTGGAAGCTAGCGCCACGGGGAAGCAGGATAATTTGAAGATGTTTGACGTAATGACAGTCAGGGCCGATTTTCCTATACTGGAACGAGAAACTCGTCCTGGCGTTCCTTTGGTTTATCTTGATAGCGCAGCGTCGTCGCAGAAA